>NZ_JBRAGO010000033.1:13413-41369 GCF_052746595.1 Leptodesmis sp. | reverse complement strand
CTGCCACGGGTTCCCGAATCCCATCGATATCCACGGGGGGAGCCGCGATGAAGGCAATGATGAAGCAAGTGGTTGCAGTTAAGAGAGTGGGGATCATGAGCACACCGAACCAGCCCACGTACAGGCGGTTGTTGGTGCTGGTAATCCACTCACAAAACCGATCCCAGGCGCTTCCTGATTCGCGTCTTTGAATCGTTGTGGTCATAACGGTAATGATGATTGCTAATTAACAACAGTTTGACCTGAAAGGCCAGTATGAATGAGGGAAATGAACATACATTTACCCGTCCTCATACTATGAAATCTATATTCATTTTTCTAGTGATTTCTGTTAACTTTTCTTGCCTACACTTAAATATTGCTTAATAAAAAGATCAATCTCTAAAAGCCTGAGATATCAACTTTATAGCAACAATTTACGAAAGAATTTACGAAAGATAGTAGGGTTTAAGGCAGTAGTCATTTTACTTTTGTTTACATTAGGTGATTGACAGGTTGATAGGGATCTGCGATCGCTAATTCCCTCAACCCTTACCTTTTAAGACTTACAGTAAAAACTGGTTAATTTACTTGTCTTCAAGAGACACAGGCTAATCGTAAAAAAATGATACAAATAAAAACGATTTTGTTGCTAATTATTTCAAGGCTGGTTGTCTTTTGCTTCACTTGTTGCCATTCTCTATGCCCCAATTTCCAATGCTGGAAACTTTGTCCGCCTTCCTGATCGCTGTGCCGCAGGAACCTGACGAGGTCGTCGATCTGGTTACTGTCGTGATTATTCTGCTGCTGGTGGCAACTGCCGTAGCTCTCCTGACCCGTTGGCTGAGAATTCCCTATGTTACCGGGCTGGTGATTGCTGGATTAGCGATCGCTGAGTTCTTGCCTAAACGAGTTGGGTTAGATCCATCGCTGATTTTGAATTTATTTCTGCCGATTCTGATTTTCGAGGCCGCAATTAATACCGATATCAGCCGTCTTCGCAGTACGGTAAAACCGATCGCCCTGTTAGCGGGGCCTGGTGTACTGATTGCTGCCGGAATTACTGGCACTCTGATCAAAGCTGGGTTGGGATTTGGTTGGATTCCTGCCCTGTTTGCCGGAGTCATTCTGGCCATTACGGATACCGTATCGGTGATTGCCGTCTTTAAGGAGGTAGCGGTTCCGGCCCGTCTGATTACGGTCGTGGAAGGAGAGAGTTTATTCAACGATGGGATGGCTCTGGTGCTATTCAGCTTGATTGTGGCCTATTTAGGAGGCTCTCTTACCCCTATTGGTGCGATTCAGCAGTTGGCGATCGTGGTGCTGGGCGGAACCCTGGTGGGATTGGGATTAGGTTATCTCTGTGTGGGTTTGTTTCGCCAGTCCGATGATGCTTTAACGAATATTCTGTTGACTGTTGCAGTGGCGCTGGGAGCGAATCAGTTAAGCTATTTAGCGGGGGTTTCTGGGGCAGTAGCGGTAGTCGTAGCTGGCCTGGTGATTGGCAACGTTGGGCTGACCCGGAGCGCTTCAGCAACAACTCAGGTAACGCTGCTCAGTTTCTGGGAATATGCCGGATTTGGAGTCAATACCTTCATTTTTCTCCTGATCGGGTTAGAAGTCAGTCTCAGTGCCCTCTGGCAAACGTTGCCTGCGGTACTGCTAACGATCGTGATTTACCAGATTGGACGGGCCTTATCGGTCTACCCGTTACTGGCTTTGCAGCGTTTCTTCGATCGGCCCATTCCCTTACGGTGGCAGCACGTCTTGTTCCTGGGCAACATCAAAGGGTCGCTTTCAATGGCTCTGGCGTTGACCATTCCCTGGAATCTCAAGGGACGGGAGGAAATTATTACCCTCGTGTTTGGGGTGGTACTGGTGTCGTTGGTAGGTCAGGGGGTGAGTCTGCCCTGGCTAGTGAAACGGCTGAGGTTAAGCGGAATATCGGAAGCTCACCAAAAGATCGAAGCGCTCCAACTGCAATTAATTGCCTCGAAAGCCGCTCAGGATGAACTGGAAAGTTTGTTGAAAACGGGCGTTTTACCCAAGTCAGTTTACGAAGAGATGCGGGCGGGATACCAGGCACGGATTGCCGCCTCGGAACGAACTTTGCGAGACTTTTACAGTCAGCGATCGCCCCATACCTCCAGCAGAGGAACCAATCAAAGTAAGCTGGATGCGATTCGTCGCCGCCTCCTGTTGGCCGAAAAAAGTGCAGTTAATGAAGCACTCCGCAAACGGGTGCTATCGGAAGAGCTGGTGCAGAGCTACGTCAAAGATCTCAATGAGAAACTTCTATCGTTGGAAGATGACTAGCGCACAGCCCCAGGAAATCAATCACCTGATGCATCAGGTCGGGCTTGGAGACCATCAGGATCGTAGAGCCAGCTTCCAACACGGTGTTGCCATTGGGAATGATCAAATCCATGTGGGGATGGGGTTGATAGCCAATGATCAAAGAGCCAGATGGAAATCGGGGATCCTGAGCAATTTGGGCCACGGTGCGACCCGCTACATAGCAATCTGCCGGAACGGATAGTTTCAAGACCTCGACCTGGCCCTGCTCAAAGTGCATGATCGATTCCACTTCGGGATATTCGATCGCTGTGGCAATCGTGGAAACCGCTAGGTCGATCGTGCTGATCAGGTGGCTGGCCCCAGCAATGCGATAGGGTTCGGCATAGTCCCGATCGCTCATGCGTACCACAATATGCGGCACTCCGTAATGCTTGGATAGGGTCACTAGGGCCAGATTCAGGGCATCGTTGGTGAGGGTCGCGACCACGGAGTCCGCCTTGCGAATGCCAGCCTCTAGCAAAACCGTAGTACTGACGGCACTACCTTCAAAGGCCATCACGCCAATCTTTTCACGGGCATACTGACAGGCCACCGGATCGCGATCGACCACGGCAACGGTATGGCCCATTTCCAATAGACGCTGGGCTAGCCGCAAACCCATAATTCCAGCGCCGCCAATTAAGACGTACATGAGGGAAGAATTAAAAATTATGAATTGAGAATTAGAGCTTGCGTAGGTTGGTTTGCAGTATAAAATCCAACCTTTCTAGCTAAGATTTTCTGTCAGCTTGAGGGGATTGCTGGCGAGAGGCTTCAATGCGTTGTCCTAAGACCTCCAGGGCTTTGGCAAATTGGGGATCCTCGGGCGTGCCAACCTTGTCACGGTTGCTGCTCAGGTCTTTACGCTGGGCTTCCGTTAGTTGCACCACCACATCCGGGTCAATGCCATGTTTGTTGATGTCTCGCCCATTGGGGGTAAAGTATTTCGCGATCGTCACGGCCAGACCACAATCTCGACCGACCGATCGCACCGATTGCACCAGCCCCTTACCAAAGGTCTTAGTACCGACCAAGGTGGCTCTACCGTTGTCTTGCAGCGCCCCAGAAAGAATTTCACTGGCACTTGCCGATCCACCATCGACTAGAACAACCAGCGGCTTATTGGTCAGAACACGACCATTAGCCTGTTCCCGATCCTGTTCACCCTGACGGTTTTTGGTTGAGACAATCGCTCCCTTAGGCAGCCACATCCGGGCAATATCCACACTGGTATAAAGCAGACCACCTGGGTTACCCCGTAGATCCAAAATGTAACCTGCGACTTGTTGCTTCTCAAACTTTTTGATAGCCTCTTGCATCTCCGATGGGGCATTAGCGCTAAATTGCACCAATCGGATATAGCCAACTTTTCCTTGAGGGGCTGTTCGTTCACTAGCCCGCACCGGATGGATTTCAATCCGCGCCCGTTTGATATTGAATTCCAGTTGTTTGTCACCTCGCAGGACAGTTAGTTTTACCTGGGTTCCCACTGGTCCCCGAATCAGGGTCACAGCTTTATTCACATCCATCCCCTCGGTACTTTTGTCGTCAATTTTGAGGATGATGTCTTTGGCCTGGATACCCGCTGCGAATGCTGGAGAATCTTCAATGGGAGCGATCACCGTCAGTTTTTTGGTTTTCTCATCAGCGGCTAACTGAATTCCCACACCAGTCAATTCACCAGAGGTGTCAATCTGCATGTTTTTGAATTCCTGGGGATCCATGAAGCGGGTGTAGGGGTCGCCCAGTTTTTTGAGCATCTCCCGGATTGCTTTGTACGCCTCTGTAGAATCCTTGTACGATCGGCTCAAGTATTCCGTACGAATTTTCTTCCAATCCTGCTGGTTAAAGGTTGCGTCTACATACGTCCGGTCAATAATCTGCCACACTTCATCCACTAATTCCTTTGGGCTTTGGCGAAACAAAGACTGTAAAGACAGCATCGCCATTGGTTGCAATGATCCTTCCTCTGCTGCAACTTCTTTCGATTGACTACGCAAAAACACCTGCCCCTGATAGAAGTGCAATCCCGTTGCTGCAACTGCAACGGTCGAAACTGCAACGGCTGTTGCACTAAGGACAAGCCCGCGTTTTTTGATTGCCATGTCTTACAACTCAAGGAGCGACTACAGAGATTATGCCCAATCTAGCACAGCCAAATGACCTGAACCAGGCAAATAAAGGCAGGTTTTGTGGTGTTTAATTGACCGGGAGGAAACACTTCCCTACAAAACCTACTTTAGGGACATCTGTAGTTTTGTTAAGGATCTACCCAGCGGCCATCCGCCTTAATCAGATTGATTAATTCCTGCACCCCTTCTGCTTCTGGTACTCGTTTGATTTCTTCCCGTCCCCGATAGAGAGAGATGTAGCCAGCTTGCTTACCCACATACCCGTAGTCAGCATCCGCCATTTCTCCTGGCCCGTTGACAATACATCCCATGACAGCAATGTCTAAGCCTGTGAGGTGCTTGGTAGCTTCCCGAACTTTGTGCAAGACTTCTTCCAGGTTAAACAGGGTGCGTCCACAGGATGGACAGGCGACATATTCCACCATTGTTTTGCGGAGTCCCAGAGCCTGCAGAATGCTATAGCAGACAGGAATTTCCTTTTCTGGGGCTTCGGTAAGGGAAACCCGGATGGTGTCGCCAATGCCTTCCGCTAGCAGAGTGGCAATTCCAGCGGTGGATTTGATCCGGCCATACTCACCATCTCCAGCTTCGGTTACACCGAGGTGGAAGGGATAGTCCATCCCCAATTCATCCATGCGCTGGGCCATGAGTCGGTAAGCAGCCAGCATCACTGGAACCCGCGAGGCTTTCATGGAAATGACTAGATTCCGAAAATCCAGGGATTCGCAGATACGAATAAACTCTAGGGCTGATTCCACCATTCCCTGAGGGGTGTCCCCGTAGGTGAATAGCATCCGTTCGGCGAGGGAACCGTGGTTGACTCCAATCCGCATTCCTTTCCCTTGCTCTTTCAGAGACAAAACGAGGGGTTTTAAGGTCTGGCGAATTTTTTCCCCAATATCGTCGAACTCTTCCTGAGTGTATTCCGTGCGATCGCTCCTGGGTTTCTCAAACACATACAGTCCGGGATTGATCCGCACTTTATCAACGTGCTTGGCGACCTCCAGGGCAATTTTCATGCCGTTATGATGCACGTCTGCGACCAGAGGTACAGGCTGATAGGTTTGCAATAGCCTTTGCTTAATTTCAGCCATTGCCGCCGCATGAGCCATACTGGGAACCGTGACACGCACAATCTCACAGCCAATTTCATGCAGACGGCGAATCGCGGCTACAGAACCATCAATATCCAGCGTATCCTCATTGATCATCGATTGCACAACAACCGGGTGACCACCACCGACGATGACATCCCCTACTCTGACTGGACGGGTTTTGCGGCGATGAATGGTGCCATCGGTTGCATAGGCAGAAGCAGAGGCAGAAAGGGTAGGATTTGGCAGAGTTTGCATGACCGTTGGAACCGTTTTCCGCTAAATATACAGAATCTTTAACAGTGCTGTTTCTCAGATTGCCACAGAAGGGGCATCTTTGCGGTAAGAACGGTTTAAATTAACGCGGTAAAGCAATCTCCCCAACAGCAATCCCGCAAATGATAGGGGCAGGTTTTGTTGATCAAGCTGGGCGGAGGGTTTTCAACTGTAGAAAACTCTTGTAAGGCCCGCCCCTGCATCAAGACGATTAGCTGGCTTTAGCTTCTCGCGGTTTTGCCTTATTCACCTTGAGCTGACGACCCATCCATTCGGCCCCATCCAGCTCTGCGATCGCGGCATCCTCTTGGCTGTCTTCCTCCAGTTCAACGAATGCGAAACCGCGCATCCGCCCAGTTTCGCGATCCATCGGTAACGCGACCCGCATAACGGTGCCGTATTCCGTAAACACCTCAGTTAAATCATCAACGGTTGCCTGATAAGACAAATTTCCAATGTAGATAGTCATGAGAATATTCGTGAGCTGGGGGATAAACCAGGCTGGTAAGTCACTTTCAGAAATCTACCAACCTATATCATGGGCTTATCACACCTAGTCCCTCTAATTCTGAAACCATTGATACCAAAGGGTTTACTCGATGGAAATAGACTGAGGGCCGCCTTTCCCATTTTGCACGGAAGTTGAAGCGGAGTATGCGGACTTTCCAGCTTGACTATCTAACCAGCTTTTCACAGGATCATCGGATAAATTGAGGCGAAGTAAGCCAGAACACACACCCCCCATAAAGGCGATCGGGTGCTGAAAAACTTCCCTCACAATAGGCATTAGTTCATCCATAAACATATACCAGCCTTGATTTGTAATTTTGAGTGGAGTGATCACGTATTCTTTCTGGTTTCTCTGGCGATTGTAGCGCAAGAGATTTGATCGTCATTGGTCATTTGTCCTCTATCCTGAGCAAGCTGGTGGTCGGCTGAGTACCATTCATCTCAGTCAGTAAACTAAGGACAAAAACAAAGGATGGATGACCAAAGATCTCTAATTTCCCCAGGGAAAATGCTCAATTTGAGCATAACCGCTGAAGATTAGTTGTTGGCCCTGGGTTTCCAGGCGATTAATCCGCATCAGCACACCGTCGAGATCGAATCGATCCAGATCCACCATGTTGTTAAGAATGTCGATGAAGGCGAGCGTCAAAATCTCGGAAATGCCCCGTAAATTCTCAGGAACGAGGTCTGGTTCAAACTGAGCGTCTTGAAACACAATCCGCTTTCGCCGCTCAACTGCCAGCGTGGAACTGAGACTGATCGGCACCACTCCATTTGGTAGATGGGCCTTGGCAAAGATCTTTAACTGATTTTCCGGCAACAGTTCCAAATGAACATCTGAAAAGGAAACAGGTTCGCCACCTGACAGTTTTGTCAAATCAGGGGTATCGAGATTCTGCAGGCGTTTTTGCACCAGTTCCGCTGTGAACGCATGATTCAGGCCCGCTTCTGAGAGTACGACCTGAGCTACGGCCTGAGTCGGTTGCCGCAGACGAATAGCGCCACTCAAAACAGAGCCAAAGTCGATCACAACTGCATCGGTTTCAAAAGACATCTCTTGTACCTGAAAATCGCGACGAATGACTAAATTTCGGCCACTCATCCGAAAGCTATCAATGCTGCCCTGCAAGAGTTTACTGGACGGGTTGCAACGAATGGCAACCTCGACCGACTCACTTTCTGTAAACAAGTGTCGGATAGACTGACTAGCCACTTTGTTGAGCATCCGCTCCCCAAAGTCTGTGCCAGCAGTGTTCGCCGTGAAGCTGCCAAACATATCTGTGCTTTACCCAGAGTTGTCCCCCCTATTTTGTAACAAAACGTGAAGATGTCGCAACATTAGCGTGATTGAACCTTCTGGGAAGGGGGGTAAAATCCTGCTTATATCTCTAATCACCCTGGCGACTGAAGTCGCGGCTATACCGAGAAAACCTGCCGACGCAGATTCAATACAATCAAGGTTTTCAGTAACCTGCGTCGGCAGACTGGGTGAGTGTAGTCGCGGTTTTAACCGCTAGATACTTTTCAAACACCCGCTAAAAATTTCGTTCTTAATCTTGTCCAGGTTCAGTGGAATGGATCTGTAAAACTGGACGGCGAGATCTTCGATCGCTTCGATCGCGGCCATGCGACAAAGGCAAGAGAGAACAATCAACCAGTCAAAGTAACAGTTACCAGAGTCTATCAAAGGAGAAATTCTTGCCCTACCTGATAATCCAAAGCAAGATTTACCACAAAGGTAAAGCTAAATGGCTTGAATCCACTCTTTTACATCGTACTCCGTCCAGATACCGTTTTGCCAATAGGGATCGGATTCAATAAGTTGACGAACGATCGCTTCGGCATCTGCTTCATAAATACCAAAACATTGAGTCAGATCTTTGGTTGGCCCAATGGTAATTAGAACTCCTGCCGCTTTTTGTTGAGCGAGTCCATCTAAATGAGCTTGGCGGTAAGGAGCACGTTTCTCAATAACATTGTCACAGTAAGTGCCCCACATGATGTACTTTGGCATAGTTTCGACGATGTTAGTTTTTAGGTTTTGAATTTTGAATTGAATCGAGAATTAAGGCTCGATCAAGTAAGTTTTAGATTTTAGATTTTGGATTGAACCGAAAATCTAAAATCTAAAGTCGACTCAGCTACGTAAATCGACGCGAAATTTTTCTACGAGTGATTCACGAACTTTCTGATGGACGGGTTCGATGTCTTCTTCGGTGAGGGTACGATCGCTGGCCCGATATATCAGTCGAAACGCGAGACTACGTTGGCCGTCAGGGACGTTCTTACCACGATATTCATCAAACAATTCCACCGATTCCAGCAAGCTGCCACCGGCTTGGCGGATCACCCGCTCGATATCGGCTTCTGAGAATTGGGTGGGAATGAAGAAGGCAATGTCGCGATCGGAGGCAGGATAGGCGGAGTACGGTTGGAAGGTCGGCACTCGCAATTCATCCTGATCCAGGGCACCGAAGAGGACATCAATATCAAGTTCAAAGGCGTACACTTCATCGGGAAAGCCTCGTTCCAGGCGCAGTTGGGGATGCAGTTGACCCAAAGTGCCCAGGCGATCGCCCCGCAGCCAGAGGGAAGCTGTCCGGCCCGGATGCAAACGGGTATCGCGGCGATCGGGTTGATACTCTACCACCAGACCTAACCGACAAAATACACTGTCCAGATAGCCTTTCGCTTCAAACCAGGTCAGGGGTTTTTCCTTGCCACCTTGAATCCACTTGCCTTGAGTCGGATCACCGCCAAAGATACCCGCGATCGACTCGGCTTCACTTAGCCCTTCTTCTTCAGACCAGAAAATGCGACCGATTTCAAAGGCATTGAGTGGCCCATTTCCCTGTTCCAGGTTGTACTGAAAGGCTTCAATCAGACCAGCCAACAGGTCTGTCCGCAGCGCCGAGTAGTCGGGGAACAGAGGATTACTTAGGACAATTTGTCGTTCCTGGTTGGGTTTCACCAGGGAATAATGCATCACTTCTGTTAACCCAATGGCCCGGAAGGCTTCCCGCAGTTTGCGAGACAGGGATTGTTCGACCGATAAATAGCCCGGTTCAGTTTTTTCCGGCAAAGTTTCACAGAAGTTGTTATAGCCATGCAAGCGGGCAATTTCTTCAATCAAATCAATTTCCCGCTCCAGGTCGCGATAGCGGTAGGGCGGAACAGTAACAGTCCAGACTCCATCCTTACTAAGGGTAGAAATATCACACCCCAACGCTTTGAGGATGCGTTCGATCGCCACTGGTTCCAGTTCGGCTACTTCATCTCCTACACTGATTGGCCCTAGGATTTGATTCACCCGATCGAGCCGCAGTTCAATCGAGCGAGTCATACTGGCCTGACTACCGCGAGTTGCTGCGACTTCTTGAGCCACGATCGTCCCCCCAGCCAGTTCAGTCATCAACGCCAGGGCGCGACGGCAGGCGATTTCTAATTCTGCCTGGTTAATCCCCCGTTCATAGCGAGCGGAGGCTTCCGTGCGTAGTCCCTGAGAGCGGGCTGAGCGACGAATGGCCGCAGAGTCAAACAAGGCGGCTTCCAGAACCAGATTTTGCGTCTCGGAATGCACCTCTGTCTCTTCTCCTCCCATGACTCCAGCCAGGGCTACGGGTTTGTCATTGGCCGTAATCAGAAGGGCTTGATCGCTGAGGGTGCGGTTCTGACCATCCAGGGTTTGCAAGGTTTCTCCGACCTCGGCAAAGCGAACACCGATTTGCAAAGCCTTACTACCACCAACTTGTAGCAAGCGATCGCGATCAAAGGCGTGCAAGGGTTGTCCCCATTCCAGCAGGATGTAGTTGGTGACATCGACGACATTATTAATCGGACGGATACCAGACGCTTGTAGCCGTTGTTGCAACCAGAGAGGGGAGGGGGCGATCGTCACCTGCTCAATGACAGTGCCAATGTAGGTGGGGCAAGCTTGCGACTCCGAAATCTTCAAGGTCAGGGCTTTAGCATCTGAGGTAGTTTCGATCGCTGGTGGTTGCGGTAAACGCAACGGTGCTCCTGTGATAGCCGCCACTTCCCGCGCAATACCCACCATACTCAGCGCATCGGCCCGGTTCGCCGTGGAAGTCAGATCCAGAATCACATCATCTAGCCCCAGGTAAGGACGGGCATCACTCCCCACCTGCAAATTTTCCTGGGGAAAGATATGAATCCCTTCAGATTCTTTAGTCAACCCCAACTCTGCCAGAGAGCAGATCATGCCTTCCGAAGGGACATCCCGCAGTTTTCGGGGTTTGATCTTCAAATCCACTTTGGGCAAATAGGTGCCCAAAGTGGCGACAGGCACAAAAATATCGGCCTGCACATTGGCGGCTCCACAAACAATGGTGGAAGGTTGTTTAGCTCCAATATCGACCGTACAAACACTGAGCTTATCAGCATTAGGATGGGGTTCCCGTTGCAACACTCGCCCAATCACCACCCCTTCTGCCCAGATCCGCCGATCTTCAATATCTTCAACTTCAAACCCCGCCATTGTTAACATCTCTGCCAACTCCTCCGGAGAAGGGGGAAGGTCAACCAGTTCTCGCAACCAGTTCAATGAAATACGCATGAATGACTTGCCTTACTCTGCCTGCTAAATTAAACCGTGTCCAAGCCCAGAGCAGGAGTTGCTCCAGGAGCAGCCCCTACTGTCTAACTCGGCTTGGTTTATTCTATCGTTTACCCTGCCTGCCTCCATTGCGATCGCCAGCCTAAAAATCCGTTAGTAGCTAAAACGGTCTAGTCAAAAAATATCTCCATCCACCCTGTTTGCGTCTTTCTGTGAATATTCACAAGTTTTCTTATCCTGAGAAAGATGGGTTTTGGTAGGCTGGAAGCAACCGTTACCGCTCTGGGAGTTTTGGGCACCTTAAAGCAGGGAGTGTATCCTGACGAGGTACGAATGTCCGTGAATGTATGGGTATTCACAGTGGCTTGAATCTCAAAGTTCCACGGCTTTAGTATTTCTTTAAAGGGCTTCCCGCAGGAATGACATCCTAGATTTGGCGTTCCTCTCTAGATAATAGAGAATAGGGCAACCACCGTTCCCGCATTTGATGATAGAGCGAGTGAAGCTAAATGAGCTACTGCTTAAACCCAGCCTGTACTAATCCACAAAATCTTACTCATACGGAGCTATGTCAGGCGTGCGGCTCTAAGCTGTTGTTGCGCGATCGCTACCGGATCATTCAGGCTCTGGGACAGGGAGGATTTGGCGCTACCTTCCTGGCCATGAATGAGAGTTTGCCAGGTAAACCCAGTTGCGTGATTAAGCAATTGCGTCCTAATGCCAGCGCTCCTCACATTATGGATATGGCCCGTGAGTTGTTTAAGCGAGAAGCGGAAACCCTGGGGCGAATTGGCACTCATCCGCAGATTCCTTCTCTGCTAGACTACTTTGAAGAGAATCAAACCTTTTATCTGGTTCAAGAATATGTCAGCGGTTCTACGCTGCAGCAGGAGATTAAACGCTCCGGGCCGTTAAGCGAACTAGAAGTTAAAAAGTTTTTGAGCGAAACTCTACCCTTACTGGCCTACATTCACGAAAAGCAGGTAATCCATCGGGATATCAAGCCTGCCAACATTATTCGTCGTGCTCAGGATAATAAGCTGGTGCTGATTGATTTCGGGGCCGTGAAATATCAAAGCGCCCAACCATCCAATGCTTCGGATCAAACCGCCTTGACATCCTATGCAATCGGAACTCCCGGTTTTGCGCCTCCCGAACAGATGAATATGCGCCCCGTCCCGGCCAGCGACATTTATGCGTTAGGAATTAGCTGCCTCTATTTGCTGACGGGTAAATCTCCCAAAGATATGGATTATGACCCCACTACTGGGGAACTCAACTGGAAAAAGTATATTTACGTCAGCGACCATTTCGCCGGAGTGTTAGCCAAGATGATGGAGATCTCGGTGAAGCAGCGCTATAAGTCGGCACTTGAGGTTTATCGGGCGTTAGATCTGGAAGATCACCTGGAAAGTTTAGCCAACAGTATCAATAATGTAGAATCCAGAGCCAATGCCATGCCGCGTGCCAATGTTGGCTATCGAGATGGGAATTCTGAGGGGCTAGCCTCTTCCCGGTTAGCACGTCAGGCAATGGCCATTCGTTCCCGCAAACAAACCCGCATGGATTCGACTGGCTTGTATGCGGGACTGTCCCGCAGTCGGGCGATCGATTCCAACCGCTTGAACACAGGCATCGCATCGAGGGGCAGAAATTCGGCGGGGCGGGGGAAAGATACGGGAGGAGGTGAGAAGCAGAAGATCCCGGTACGATTGGATGCAGAGGGTTTACAAACCTATTACGCAAAAGGAAAACGGGATTTTGCCAGCCATGATTTGCATGCTCTTGCTTTACAAAAAGTAAATTTATCTGGGGCCAATTTTCACCAATCCAATCTCAGCAAAATCAACCTCCAGGGCGCAAACCTGTACAACGTTAATCTGGGTCGCGCCAGTTTGAACCACGCCAATTTGAAAAATGCCAATCTGAGTAAAGCCTATTTGAGTTACGCTGATCTGGAAAGTGCAGATTTGCGGGGTGCGGATTTGACGGAAGCGTACTTGTTGAATGCCAACTTGCGGGGCGCAAATCTGTGCGGTGCGAATCTGGCGGGCGCGAGGATGAGCGAAGAGCAACTGGCAATGGCCCGCACCAACTGGATGACGATTCGACCCAACGGCAAGCGAGGACTTTAGCAGTAACAATGGCAGCTTTAAATCAGGATATACTCCCTGGTCGAAGTTTTCCGTTAGGAGCCAAGGTTTACCCGGAGGGGGTGAACTTTTGCATTTTTTCCAAGAGCAGTACCGCTGTCGAACTGTTGCTCTTTGAGGCGGCAGATGATCCCAAGCCCAGCCGCGTCATCGAGTTAGATCCGCAGCGAAATCGTACCTCGTATTACTGGCATGTCTTTGTTCCGGGAGTGACTGCCGGCCAGGTTTATGCCTACCGGGTGTATGGGCCGTTTGCACCCGATCGCGGTCATCGATTTGATGGCAATAAAGTCCTGCTTGATCCCTATGCCAGTGCTGTTGTGGGATGGGAGCATTACAGTCGGGAAGCGGCCATTCGTCCCGGTGATAACTGTGCTCAGGCACTTCGGGGGGTGGTTCTCGATCCGACCACCTACGATTGGGAAGGGGATGTGCCGCTGGGCATTCCCTATGCCAAAACCGTCATTTATGAAATGCATGTGGCAGGCTTCACCCGCCATCCCAATTCCGGCGTTGCCGAACATAAGCGGGGAACCTATGCCGGATTAATCGAGAAGATTCCCTACCTGAAACAATTGGGCATTACCGCGGTTGAACTGATGCCTATCCATGAATTTGATGAGCAAGATGCCCGACCAGGATTGAAAAATTATTGGGGCTATAGTACCCTGGCCTTTTTTGCGCCCCACCGGGCCTACAGTTCAAATCGTGATCCGCTGGGGCTAGTCAATGAATTTCGGGATATGGTAAAGGCGTTCCACAAGGCTGGAATTGAGGTGATTCTGGATGTGGTGTTTAACCATACGGCAGAAGGCAATGATGAAGGCCCAACTCTCTCGTTTAAGGGATTGGAGAACCGGGCGTATTATATTCTGGAAAAAAATCCAGCCTTGTATGTCAATTACAGTGGTTGCGGCAACACGATCAAAGCCAATCACGAAGTCGTCACTCGTCTGATTCTGGATTGCTTGCGGTACTGGGTGGATGTCATGCATGTGGACGGCTTCCGATTTGACCTGGCCTCCGTCCTATCTCGCGGTAAATTGGGCCATCCCTTAGAGGATCCGCCCCTGCTCTGGTTGATCGACTCGGATCCAGTTCTGGCAGGCACGAAACTGATCGCCGAAGCCTGGGATGCTGGAGGACTGTATCAGGTGGGATCGTTTATTGGCGATCGCTTTGCCGAATGGAATGGCCCATTTCGAGACGATGTACGGCGCTTCATCAAAAGTGATGCCGGTATGGTAAATCAGTTAGCTTCCCGGATTCTTGGCAGTCCCGATATTTATCCTGATCCAGATCACGAACCGCACCGCAGCATCAACTATATTACCTGCCACGATGGGTTTACCCTCAACGATCTGGTGTCTTACAACGAGAAGCACAATCAGGATAATGGGGAAGACAACCAGGATGGTAGCAACGATAACTATAGTTGGAACTGCGGCGTGGAGGGGCCAACCGATGATCCAGCAGTAGAAGCGCTCCGCCAGCGACAGATCAAGAACTTTATTACCACTCTTTTCATCTCTCAAGGCACGCCCATGTTGCTGATGGGGGACGAAGTGCGTCGCACCCAACAGGGCAACAACAATGCTTATTGCCAGAACAATGAACTAAGTTGGTTTGATTGGAGTCTGGTAGAAAAACATGGCGATCTGTTGAACTTTGTGCAGGGTATGATTCATTTCATTCAATCCCTGGAGCTATTTCAGCATGAAGAACGCCTGGAAACATCCAGCAGCCACAAGCCATACATTAACTGGCATGGAATGAAACTCGGTAAACCGGATTGGAGTGATGAGTCCCGCTGTCTTGCCTTAACTCTATATCATCCCGATGCGAAAGAACATCTGCATGTGATTTTTAATGCCCACTGGGAAACCCATACCTTTGAACTACCGACGCTGCATCCCGGCAAAGGTTGGTATCGCATAGTAGACACCACGTTGAATGCCCCAGATGACTATCGTCATCCGGACACCGCTCCTCGCTGGCCAGAAAGTACGTACCCTGTGGGGCCACGATCGGTAGTAATTTTGATGGCACTGCCCACTACTATTGATTTCACTCAATGATTGGCTTAAGAGTTTGAATTACCTGGCTCACAGTTTTTGACCCACCGGCTGTGTACTATAGAGTATTGATTGATCAGGTATCTCAAGCATGACTGCAGTTACTCCCAACCCCAAGTCCATCCCGGCATTTTGTGAAGGAATTCAATATTTTGGCGATCGCATCCCTGAATTTGAAACCTATGGCAAAACTCCGGTGATTGCCGCTGGGAAAACCGCAATTCCAGACCCCACCGATCCTTCAGCCGCTTATCAGACCCTTCTGTATGCTGATGCATTGCGGTATCTGGTGTTGCAAATCACGGGCAGTAAAGCATCTGGACATCCGGGTGGGTTTGCCAGTCAGGCAGAAGCCTACGCGGCAGTGGTGATGCTGGGGCACAAGAATTTCATTACCGAAGTCGGCCACCACGCTCCCGGTTTCTACAGCGCCATGTTTCTGGATCGATCGCTGGAAGATATGGGCATTACCACCGTGCAGCAAATGCGCGACCGGTTCCGGGAACGGCATGGATTGTTAGGACATCTCTCCGGTCAAATTCCTGGCCTCCTGGCTCCTGCTGGCCCCCTCGGACAGGGACAACACTTTGCGATGGCCTGCGCCTTGCTCCATCGCGATAAACTTTTTCCCTTCACGGTTGGCGATGGTGGCCTGGGCGAACCCTACGTCATGAGTGCCTTCAGTCACTTCTATACCGCCTATCCCAGCGTTACCAACTTCCTGCCCATCCTGGTCTGGAATGGCTACTCGCAGGAGCACCACAGCATGGTGTCCACCCAGTCCAACGAACGAATGATGGCCTACTGGCATGGTAACGGCTTTGAGGAAGTGGTGCTGGTGGATGCCAAAGACTTTGATGATCAGAATCAACCGGGAGCGTTTGTCGATAGCACCGCTTTCTCCTTTGAGCAACGGTTGGAATTTACCAAAGCGGTCTTAGTGGCAGCAGATGAAGCCGCGCGATCGGCTCTCAATGGCAAACTCACGGTCTTCATCATCAAGCAACTGAAAGGAGCCGGAGTTCATGCTAGAGGGGCTAAATCTCACAACCTGTATGCTCAACACACGCTGGATCACCCCGATATCGTGAATGCCCTGAAAGCCCGTGCGTTGCCAGGTGAAGTCTGGGAACTGGTACGTACTAATTGTGAACGCGCTGGAGGTGGCCCTGCCAGCAAAACGGTGGTGACAGAATCCGTCCTGCCTTTGCCGGATCTGGGGACGCTACCCCTGGAAGAATTTCCCGTGGGTGGAGATCCCAAAGTTTCAACCACAGCAATGGGGAATCTGGTCGCCGCTGTGGGACGGGCTGACTCTAGCTATCTTGTCTCGAATGCCGATGGCAATGAAGCCTCTGGAATTGCCAATATTAACCAGGCGTTGAAGATTATTCACCCGACGGAAGATCCTCTATATAACCAGAAACCGGGTGGTCAGGTGTATGAGCCATTGAGTGAAGATGCCTGTGCCGGATTAGCGGCCAGCCTATCCTTGATGGGATCCCGTACTCTCTGGTGTTCCTATGAGTCTTTCGCAATCAACGGCTTACCTATCTGGCAAACTGTGACACAGGCGATGGCTGAACTGCGCCGTCCCACACCATCCACCATCACCCTGTTTACGGCTGGTGCCTTGGAGCAGGGGCGCAACGGTTGGACTCACCAGCGTCCAGAAATCGAAGCCTACTTTGCGGCGATGATGCGGAATGGCAATGTCTTCCCCGTCTTTCCTCCTGATGCCAACAGCATTCAGGTTTGTTATGACTGGGCACTGACAACGAAGAATAAAGGAGTAGTGATCACCGCCAGCAAATCGCCGCTACCCATTCGCACCACCTTTGAGCAGACCCGGCAGGCGCTTCGAGAAGGAGCAGTAGTTCTACATGAAAGCCAGGGTAGTAAGAAAGTAGTGTTTGCCGTGATTGGTGACATGATTTTGCTACCCGTATTTGAAGCGGCTCAACGGCTGGAAGCGGATGGCATTGGAGTACGAATTGTGTCAGTAGTCAATCCCCGTCGCCTTTACCGTCCGTCCGATGTGGCCTGGGACATCTGCGCTGAACCGGATGGCGATTTTCTAGATGATGCCGGATTCGATCGCCTGTTCAGCGCTGATGCCTTAATCGGAATTACTGGAGGAGCCAGCGCCATGCTCGAGCCTGTAATGCTCCGCAGTCCTGCCAAACGCGATACCTTTGCCTGGAAGCGGGGTGAAACTACGGCCTCGGCTGGTGAACTGATGGCGGTGAATGGCATTACAGCGGATGCTATTGCGAGGCGATCGCTAGAGTTACTGGTCTAAGAGGTATTCAACAGCAGCTGAATGCTCTTGAATTAGTTCAGCACAAGTCTTGATGGCGACGGCTGATGACTTCACTAAATGGCTGCTCGAAGGAGTTCTTCTGAGCAGTTTTTTTGATGCACAGAGGGAACCTGAAGACCCAGTAGAAGCATGAGTAGCCAAAAATATTAAAGCAGAAGGCGGAAGGTGAGGGAGGTGGGGAGGTGATGGGGTGATGGGGGGTGGGGAGCTAGTTGTAGGATGTGTTGGGTGTTAGCCGTAACGTATCGCAGGGATTTTATCTTGGCACACAGCCCTAATTGGGCTGATTCCTATTACTGAGCCGTCGCAAGTAGTCCCAACTGCGCTGGGGCTAGACGTGCGATCGTCCGGTTTTTTCGGCGATCCATTGAGCGACTTTGGGACCAGCCCACTCTCCACCATCCGCAGCAGGTTGCTGGAGTAGTTGTTGCAGTTCTTGTTGTTGCTCGATCGTCAGCAGCGATCGGGCGGAGACTTTGTGCTGGCAAGTACGAGATAGGATGGCTGCTGGGCCTCCCTGGTTATACCGTCGAACAATTTCCTTAGCATAATCATAATTCAGATCAACTGCCTGAGCTGCTCGCTTAATCGTCCAATTCTGGGCTACTAAATGCAGCAGTTGCCAGCGACGGGCTTCAGAAATGCTGGTCGCCTGACGATAGCGAACTTTTAACTCCTGAAGGGTGAGATGGGGATGTAGCTCGACTTTTGGTGGCATAACCACACGGGGAAATACCCTCCATTTATCGGCGGGGTTTGAGGCAACTCCGGATGAAATCTTGCAGGTCAGGTAAAAACTTCAACTTCAGCTGTCTGCGATCGCCTTGACTCTCCTTCCCCTGCTCGTCGGTCTGTCGTTCATACTGGTTAATATAAAAAAGCAACGGAGAGGGGATGAGCTCCTTTCAGTTGCTTATTGATGAGTCAAGATAAGGAAGAGACTGTGGCGGATATTCAAAATTTAGCGACTCAGGCAAAAGACATCGCCGATCGCCTGGGAATTCACAAATTCGATGTGTATGGCGCGACGGTAGATGAAACCAGCGTCAAGGTTGACCAGGGAAAAGCCGATCAGGTCAAAGCCTCGAATCGTTCTAGTGTGACTGTGCGGGTCTGGAATGATCAGCAAACGATGGGCGTAACTTCCACAACGGATGTGGATCCTGCGGGCCTGGAATTGGCCTTGAAAACGGCCTATGAAGCAAGTTTCTTTGGGGTGAAGGAAAATGTACCGGATTTCAGCCCGGAAGCCACCGCTCCGATCGCCCCCTCTACCAGCGAGGTTACGCCCCAGGTACCTATTTCTGACCTGCTGGAAAAATTGATTGCGGCTGAAAAAGATCTGATGGCGGTGCATCCAGCAATCGTCAGCGTACCTTACAACGGTCTGGCACAACGGAGGAGCGATCGCTTCTACCTCAACAGTGCTGGTGCCCTGCGGCAAGAAACTCGCTCGACGGTCTCCGTCTACCTCTATAGCAAGACTGAAGAAGCAGGCAAGAAACCCCGTAGTGCCGGAGCCTTTCGGGTGGCTCACGGCTTGCAGGATTTAGACATTGAAGGCTGCCTCAAGGAAGCGGCAGACAAAACCATCAGTCATCTCAACTACGAAAAGATTCCTACAGGCAAATATCGGGTTGTCTTTTCCCCAGATGCCTTTCTCAGTTTACTGGGGGCATTTTCCAATCTATTTAATGCTCAGAGTGTGCTCGATCGCCAGAGCCTTTCCACTCCAGAATCTTTGGGCACCCAGATTGCCTCGCCCCTGCTCTCCGTGTGTGACGATGCCTGCCACCCAGAGAATGTTGCTGCCATTACTTTTGATGGCGAAGGTACACCCACCCGACGCACGCCCTTAATTACCGATGGCGTACTGACCAACTTTTTGCATAGTGCTGGCACGGCGCAACGGTTTAACACCCAACCCACAGGCCATGCCAATATCGGGGCCAAAGTCACTATCAGTCCCCATTTCTACCATGTCTTTCCAGGGGAAACGCCTTCTCAAACCTATAGCCTGGATACGGCTGAAAATGTCGTGCTGGTGGATGATGTACATGCACTCCATGCCGGAGTCAAAGCCCTTCAGGGATCGTTTTCTCTTCCCTTTGACGGCTGGCTGGTCAACAAAGGGAAGCGTACCAGCATTGAATCTGCCACGATTGCAGGAGACTTTCTGGAACTGCTGAAATCCATCATTTACGTGGAACCGGAAGGTCATTTAACTCCCGCTGGAATTTGTCCCTATATCTGGGTAGAGGAGTTGTCTGTCACTGGAGATTAACCGTGGGAAAATGAGAGGATAAGAGGGTGGAATGATTTAATTCTGCTTCATTCTCCTCATCTCATCATCAATTGTGTTTTTGTGGTTTTCATCAGTGTTATTTGATCAGTGTTATTTGATCATCCCGTCATCACTGCATGGCCAAAACATCCAGTGTCGATCGCGATCCTGTCGGGCAACGAAGTTGATCAGAGGATTTTTGGGGAAGGGAGGGTGCGGCAGGAGCCACAGTGGAAGGTTTCACAGTTTCGCAAATCTGGGAAACGGTCATCAATCCCTTCTTGGATTTCACCGCAAAGACCACTCCCGTGAAGCTTTTAAGAGTCGGTTGCTTAGAAGTCGCCGTAATCACAACACCTTGAGCCGGGTTGGGCTTTGGAGTGAGTTTGTATCTGTAACTTTGGGTTTCTGGTAGAACGCTAGTTTTGAGAGATTGGATGGAAGTTGCAAATGTATCGTTTTCCATAAAGTAGGTCTTCTGATCAAACAGAATTGAACTAACTGCATCTTTCGCATCCAGCTCGATAGGAGCTTTGGCAAGAATTTCAGGGTTTTTTGTAGAGGTGCAACCTACAGCCATTAAAGTGATCGCACTTAAAGAGGCAAGAACACTCAATCGACGCATATAGCCCTCCCACTGAGCTCTATAGAACTTCATCCTTTTTTCATACCCTGTACCCCTTTGCTTACATACTACTCTAAAGGTTCAGTGGATTCCCGTAATTGTCCTGCCGTTTCCCTCAAGATTTTATGAAGATCAATTCACTACACCCCAGACCCTATCCCCATTTCCCAATCCCAGGGCTGTAGCGAATCCATCTGAACAATTGCTGTAATTGGCGATCCTAAAGATTGAGGAAGTTCAAATAGTTGCCTGGTTTTGTCCGTAGGTCTGCAGGATTCCCCTCTAAAACAAGTCTGCCCTGATCCAGCACGATCAGCCAGTCTGCCCGTTCCACAACTCGTGGGCGATGACTGATTAAGATTGTCGTCATACCTTGACGGTAGGCCAGCAACCCACTTAGCACATCTGCCTCGCTGGCTGGATCCAGATTAGCAGTTGATTCATCCAGGATTAGCACAGGAGGATTGGTCAGCAGAGCACGAGCGATCGCTAACCGTTGCCGTTGACCGCCAGAGAGGTTGGCTCCAAATTCTCCCAGGATTGTCTGATATTTTTCGGGAAGTCGGCTAATAAATTCATCGGCTCCGGCAATCTGGCAAACTCTGACCACATCCTCAAAAGTCACTCCGGGTGCTGCAAGTTGAAAGTTTTCCAGAATCGAACGGCTCCAGAAATGAGGTTCCTGGGGAATTAAGACAATCTGCTGACGCACACACTCCAGCGCCAGGTCGGGCAGATTATAGGGGCCAATCCGAATATTGCCTGCCTGGAGAGGATACAGGCCAGCCAGCAATTTAGCCAGTGTGCTTTTGCCGCAGCCCGATCGCCCCACCAGCGCCACCACTCGACCTCCCGGAATGGTGAGGGAAAAGGACTCTAATAAATCAGCGCGTCCGGGATAGTGGAACGACAGTTGATGGCAGATGATTGCGGCATCGGCAGGCAGAGAAACGAAGGGTTTGGTCGATTTACCAGTTTGCTCCGATTCATGGTCGATCACTTCTGCTAACCGTTCGGATGCGGTTTTCACACGGGTAAACTCATCGACAAATTTCACAACTGTTGTAATTAAGGATGTGAAATTGGTATTAAAGCTAATAAACGCCAGCAATTGCCCGATCGATAGTTCTTTCCCAATCACCAGCGTGCTGCCAAACCAGAGCAAAATCACCCCACCAATTCCCGACACCAAGCTGGAGAAAATATTGTTTGTAATACCAATTTGATTCGTGCGGAAACTCAGATTCGCTAACCGCCCAAACCGACCTTGTAACTCTTCCCAGAGTTGCGGTACAGCGGTGGTGGTTTTAATGGTCAGTGCGCCCTTAAAATTCTCCACCAGTACACCCTGATTTTCGGCATCTAATACCAGCAGATCACGGGTTTTGCGTTGCAGGGTGGGCAGGAAGGCCACGGTCGAAATGGTCATTAAAATTGCCAGGAAAATTGCCAGTAAGGTGAGTTTCCAACTGAAGATCGTCATAAAGATGAGCGAAATCAGGGCAATAAACACCTGACTGGGCAGACTGACGATCACCTCAGCGACCAGTTGGTTCAAGGATTCAATGTCACGCAGTCGGCTAACAATTTCACCACTGCGATGAGTTTCGTAATAGGTAAGGGGCAGGTTGAGAATCGCCCGCCCAAATTCCATCACCAGACCCAGTTCTAATTTCTGAGCAAAGTAAGCGGTGAGATTAGCCTGCACCAGCCCTAAACCACTACTAAAAGAGTTGAGAATAATGACTGCGATCGCGAACGTATTCAGCAATCGCATATCTCCCCGCACCAAAATATCATCCGTGAGGATTTGAATCAGAAATGGAGTAGCAATCGAGAGAAAACCCAGTACGACGTTAATCAACAAAATCTGCAACAGCAGGGTACGGGCTGCCCACATGCGGCGCAGAGAATTCTTTAAGACACTGGGGCGATTGCTGCTCTCCTTTGAGAAGCGGGCCGCATCCGGATCCAGCAGCAACATTACCCAATCTGTCCACCCTTTGCGGAGTTCTTCCTCAGACAGATAGCGCAGCCCCACTGCCGGATCCATCACCACATACTGCTGCTTCTGCCGTCCATACAACACAACCCAGTGGGTGCCTTGCCAGTGAATGATCCCAGGCAACGGAGCTTCATTTAACCGCTGTAAAACTTCTGGTGCCGCTCGCACACTCCGGGCATTGAACCCTAATGTATCGGCTCCCCGTTGCAATCCCAGCAGTGTGGTACCCTGCTGTCCAGTCCCCACCGCTTCACGCAGACGATTGAGAGTTAAGGTTAGCCCGTGGTGCTTGGCGATCGCCCCCAGGCAAGCAGCCCCACAATCCGTTTCGGTATGTTGAAGAAAAACAGCGTACTTCATGGATTTAACCTGATTGTCTATTGAGTTTAATTCACGCTCTCTGGGATGACATCCGTAAAAGAAAGACACCCAAATGGATGGGTGCCTTTCCATTAAATTGTATCCAACTTGAAACCAGTAGGTTTTCTAAGGGAAAACATTCAGGTTTTAGATGGACTCAGTTTTATTGTTTACCGAGTTCACCAGATGGTTTAGTAGTACCACCGTCTGCAACGGCGGTAGGAATAGGGCCGGTAGTAGTAGTAGTAACTACAAGGCTCGTAGTAGTAGTAGTAGTAAGAGTAGGGGTGATAGTAGTAAGACCGATAGTAGCGATGACAACCCCCTTGAACAGTCTCAGATTGTTCTTGCGACAGATCGGTAAATAATTCAGACTTATTATTGGTGTCCATAGTGTAATTCTCCAAAACTCCAGATGAGAACAAATCAGATAGGCTTCTTGCCCTGATTTAAGGGTGAAGCTATATATAGTAACGATGAAACAAAAGATCAATCAGGAAAACTTAAAAAAACATCGAAAACTTCTAGCTTAATCCGGTGGAACAACTCTTTAGAAGGTTCTAAAGCGTTTACACAAACCGTAGTAGAAGAGAAACAGGTTTTCTAAGTTCCTGGCGAGTGGTTGAATATAAACAGACTTCACACACCTCTGTGTTTATCCGGACGTTTCCCTCTTTTTTTAGATTTTTTTAGAAGTTATCTCAAGAGCCTGCCAGGACAGTCAGTGAAGTTGCTGAAAAAATGCGGAATTGAGCAAATCTTGATGAAAATGGATCTATGGGTGTCCAATTCACTGACGAAGTACTCATGCTTGAACAACACAATTCCGATGGGCAAAATCCAACTCTGCAAAGTCCAGAGTCTTTGCAACCTTTTCAAGAAGATGATTTTCTCCCTCCGATTAGTCGCTGGATGAGCGGTGGGGCAATGGCACTGATTGGGGTGATGGCAGGCATGGTTGGGCTGGCGGCTATTATAGAGTACAACGTCACGGTGCAAGCTCCAGCCAGTGTCAGACCTGCTGGCGATTTGAGTGTGGTGCAGGCTCCACCAGGCGTGACCATCGGACGAATCTTAATTCAAGAAGGTCAATCTGTCCGCAAAGGAGATGTCATTGCTGAGATTGGTGTGCCAGATCAAAATCGTCTGCTGGCCTTACGGACTCAGCGCAGCAACGTCCAACAGTACATTGATCAATATCAGGATCAGATCAATCAGATCGATACTCAATTGGCACAGCTTAATACCAAGATTATGTCTCGTGCTGGCACCCCAACTCCCCCCCCCGGTGGTCAGGCCGGATCCCTAACAGAGGCCGATATTATGACGGCCCTGGCGAAAATCAATCAAACTGCCTCCCCAGAAGCTCAACAGTTGGCTCAGGAGCGCGATCGTCTGCTGATCCAACGGCGCAGCTTGGTTGCTCAGATTAACCTGGATCAAGCCACCTTACAGAAGGTAAATGCAGACTTAAGCCAGTTAGCGATTCAATCTCCTGTTGATGGCACCGTTTTAAGGCTGGGGTCGAATGCAAGCGGTCAAGCGGCACGTTCCACTGATGTGCTGGCTCAAATTGTGCCTCGTAACGTACCTCTGGTAGTGAAAGCTAGAGTTAATACTCAGGATATTAGCCAGGTAGCAGTGGGTCAAACCAGCCAGTTGCGGATCACGGCCTATCCCTATCCTGATTACGGCACCCTGACAGGAACAGTACAGGCGATCGCACCGGATGTGGTAACTACTGGAGAGAACAATAGTGAGCCAATCGCTTCTTATTACGAAGTTACCATTCAACCCGATCGCCCCTATCTCGGTACTGCCGACCGTCCATTTCCAATTCAACCAGGCATGGAGGTCAGGGCTGACATTATCTCTCACCGAGAAACCATCCTGCGATCGCTCCTCCGCAAAATGCGCCTCTGGTCGGATTTATAGCCTTTCCTATTAGCCCACTCTGGGTAATCTTTCCTAATCCCCACTCCCCCTCAACACCCAGCCTCAAATAAATTCTAGCAAAATAAAATTTGTACTCACTTCATCATCTGGTGTGTTGAAATTTATCAAGTTAATCCGGGTAATTCCCAGGAAAGCTCGAATGAGCTAATGTGGCAGTCTAAAAATACGAGGTATAACCTGCACTGGAGTGGCTTAAGCCACGATACTGGGCCTCGTACGAGGAAGTCACTGCTTCTTTGGCCTGTTCGATTGAACGCCTACCTGGCTAATTCTCACCAGACGAGTACCCCGATGTCGAATTCTACCTTCAGTCAATCTGCTGACAAGCCCATCTTGAATCAGGCCCTGGACGGCCGATTCAAAATTAATAGAGTTCTAGTCAACCAGTTCTGCAGACGAATTTATCTGGCTCAAGATCTGCATCGTCCCGGACAGCCAGAGTGTATCGTTTACCACTTGCAAGTGCTGCCAAATAGCTCGACTTTTGAAGAGGCTGTTCGGGTTTTACTAATCCGAGAGGTTGATCTCCTGGCAGAGTTAGGCAATCATTCACAAATTCCAGGAATACTGGCCTGCTTCGAGAGTGATAAAGGATTTTTTGTAGTACTGGAATCAATACCTGGGATCACGCTGGGGACAGACTTGCAGGCGAAAGCTGGCTGGAGTGCAGAGCAGGTACTCCAGTTCTTACAAGAAATTCTGGAACTGCTCTCCTTTGTCCATGCACATGGTGGAGTTCATGGCAATATCACCCCAAATGCCATAGTCCGACGAGCCGACGATGGCCGCCTAGGTTTGACTGATTTTGGCAGTATTCTCCAGATTCAGGAATCACTTATTGCTGCATCAGGGCAGCACGTTCCCTATTCAGAAACGGCTCAACAAGGATATCAACCACTGGAGCAATTGCAGGGACTACCATGTCCGGCCAGTGATGTATATGCGATCGGTATCATTGCCATTCAAGCTTTGACAGGAGTTCAACCCGCCCAGTTAAAGATTGATCTAGAGGCTAAAAAGGTCGTGTGGCACAAGCACTATCACCCTAAATCTACGGTGGAACGGCAACTGGTCAAAATTCTCGACACCATGATTGAATGGGATTTATCTCGACGTTATAGAACAGCGGCTGAAGCATTAACCGCCATTCAGGAAGTCGCTTCATCACCAATACCCTCAGCCCCGATGGTAACGATCGCTGCGACTGTAGTTCAGGATGCTGGCCAAACTGCGACCGATCCGGTACTCCCCAAGGTAGTTCCTGCAGAAACGGCTCCTCGATCTACTGATGTCAAACCGGACTATCGCCTGAATTCCAGTCCGGCAGGAGTGCGAAAACTGGACTACCGCTTCTATGTGCAACGCTTATTATTCTCTGCTTTGTCTAAACCTCCCGTTTTAATTGGAGCCGGAGGAACTGCCGCGACGCTAGTGCTGGCAATGCTCGGCTGGGCGTTGTTATCTTCCGTTGGCTGGGCTGGGAAAGTTGCCGGAATTTGGGAACGGTTCCAGCAACCAGAGCCAGATGCCAACGCGAAAGAGGGGTATTCTTTTTCAGAGGTCACTCAGCAGTGGCGCAAAAATTGGCAGACTGGAGAAAATGCATATCGGCGGGCAGAAGAGGCATTCAATCTGGGTAAGTGGGCAGAAGCCAGCAGGCTCAGTCAGCAAATGCCTCCTATCCCTTACTGGCAAGACCGGGGCAAAACACTGTCCAGATTGGCGATAGCTCGTGCTGAAACAGATGCCAACCAACTGTTGCAATCGGCCTACAGATATGCTTACGACAGGGACTTTACCACAGCCTTACGTGCGCTAAAACAAATTCCCCAGGAAACATCCGTTTCAGAAGTTGCCCAAAGAAAAATTAAGGAATACAGCGAAAAGCAAGTGATTAAAGCCTGGGTCGATTTGCAACGGGCTTTCGATCGTGCCCAGGCGCAAGATTTCACCCAGGCGCTTACCTACCTCTGGCAAATCCCTGTGGGAACCCCAGCCCATGAGATTGCGCAGCAGAAAATTGCTGAGTACAACCAGAAGCAGGAACAATACATTAAATTCTTGCTGCAGTCGGCGAGTGATCAGGCTCAGCAGAACAACTTACAGGCAGCCCTCACGTTACTCGAGAAAGCTCCTAAAGGAACTTCGCTGGACTCTCAAGTGGACGCAACGGTAGCTGAATACACGCAGCAGTTGAACCAGCAGGCCGATCTCCAATTACAACAAGCGACTCTGCAAGCCGCAACAGGTGACACAGCAGCCATTATAGCGGCTCTGGAAAAGGTACCGATGGGAACTGTAGCCTATGTTCAGGCGCGAGACAAGATCGCAGAATATACTCAACAGACAGCATCCCCAGTAGCTCAACAACTTGCGGCCCAGCAAACGATCGCTTCACAGGATCTGAACCCTGGCAGTCAGCTCCGCGAGGTCATGTAACATACTCCCAGCGCCGCTCTTACGAGACGGCGTGGGCTTCCCCCTTCTTTGGCCCAATACCTCGGTAGCCTCTAGGGACTTAGACGGGATGCCTCACCACCCTTGGTTGAATGTTTCTGGCTACATTGTAGTCACGGTCGTACATTGACCCCATCCAGCATCATTCACCGATTTGGCTAGTCTCGACTTTGCCCGACGCTTTGAGCCTTGCTTTTTCTTAGAGAATTGACGCTGCAGCCACTTCAGGCATTTCTCAGCCTTGCGGTAGAGTCGAGGAATGGCAACCTCTTTACCCTTGCTCGTTACCAGGAATGATTTCAGCCCTACGTCAATCCCTACATCGTGACTTGCTGCTCTTGCGTTGGTCGTAAACGGTACTGATAGACAATTCGCATGATTATTGACTACTCTCAGCCAACAACTTTTTACCCCTGGTAACGTAGCACGATTGTTGACGTAGACTCGCCATTTGCTCAAGTTAATGCATTCACTACAAATCAATCCGATAACCATCCCAATCAAGGTTTGGAGATGGCGTTAGTCTACCCAAGCAGACGATTGACGCAATAGAGTTTGCAGTTGATCATGGAGACGGGAGGTTCGCATGGTTTATCTGTGGAGTGTAGCAACTGTTACAGTAAATCGAAAACACCCTATTACCAAGGGCTGAGACTTCCTCCCCTTCCACTTTTGTCAGGCAATCAGTAGGCAAAGTTTAATCCTGCTATGAATTACTGAAATGAGTTGTCCAAAATAGTTAAACCCTCATCCTTAGATAGGCTCAGCCTCTCTACCCAATTAAGCTGATAAAATCGTGGCTTCAGCACTATAG
>NZ_JBRAGO010000033.1:0-13313 GCF_052746595.1 Leptodesmis sp. | reverse complement strand
GGCACGGTTTGGCCCGAAACCAATCCCCATTCACTGGGGAGAATCCGACCCAATTAAACGTGGTCCCATCATCGGCACGCTTTCCAATGCCGCACACCGAAATGTGATTGGCAGTCATTCTGGGTCGTATGGAGTTTACCGTGCTCTGGCTGTTGCCAGTGGCAGGCTGCAATCCAATCATCGAGCTGACCTGACAAATACGGCTCCGGCAGAACGAATTGGCCCCCATCCATCCTGGTTTGACCCCAATAAAAATTGTCTCCCTGGATCCCTTGGGTGCTCTGGTTGGAGAGGTTTATGCAGCTTACCAGGAGCAGGGATATGATATTCGTCCCACGATCGCGATTACCAAAGCCCACATTAGTATGCCGGAACTGGCCGATGCAATCGCCAAAGGACGGTTGCAGGTAGACGGGACGCTAGTGAAAGGGGGGGCGATCTGGTCGTCACCAAGGCCGCGATCGAACCTGTCTGGTATCTGCCGGGATTGGCAAAACGGCTGCAGGTCAGTGAATCAGAATTGCGCCGCGCTTTGTTTGAGCAAACAGGTGGGATATTTTCCGAACTGGTAACTCGTCCCGATTTGCATGTTTTTTTATCGCCGATCGGAGGGGCAACGGTTTACATTTTTGGTGATCCTGCCACCATCACTGATCCAACTAGACCATTAGCCGTGCGGGTGCATGATGAATGCAATGGCTCAGATGTATTCGGCTCAGACATCTGCACCTGCCGTCCCTATCTGGTGCACGGCATTGAAGCCTGTGTACAAACGGCTCAGGAGGGAGGAGCTGGGGTCATCGTCTACTTACGCAAGGAAGGCCGCGCCCTGGGAGAAGTCACCAAATTTCTCGTCTATAACGCCCGAAAACGGCAGGAAGGGGGCGATCGCGCCGATGCCTACTTACCCGTACCGAATGTGTAGCCGGAGTACAGGATATGCGCTTCCAGGAACTGATGCCGGATGTGCTGCACTGGCTGGGCATTACTCGCATTGATCGCTTTATTTCCATGAGCAATATGAAACACGATGCGATCACGCGATCGGGCATTGAAATCGTTGAACGGGTGCCCATTCCTGACGACCTGATCCCAATGGATGCCAAGGTGGAAATTGAAGCCAAGAAAGCCGCGGGTTACTATACCGAGGGTGAGGTTCTGAGCGAAAGAGGTTTAGCAGAAATCAAAGGACGTAGTTTAGGCGAATGAGCCTGAACCTGAAGCTTTGTGCCATTGAAGATTTAGCTGCCCAGATTACCTACTTGCGCTCTCCGATCGCCATCCGCGAGCGCTGCACCCAACTGTTTCAACTGGCCTGTTCTGACCAGTTGCACTACTTCCGGTGCGACTTGAGCTAGTTGGAACGGGTGGCGGGTTACGTAATTGCCGTCACTCGTCAGCAGTATTTGCTGGCCTACGAAGTCACACGCGATCTGCCGCTGAAGTATGAGCAGATCAAGACTCCCTTAGCAGAAAGGCAAGCCCCTGTCCTGGCAGCAGAAAAGAAACTGGTGATTGTTTCGATCATGCGGGCAGGACAGGGTATTTTGGATGGCATGTTGCGACTGATTCCTTCGGCTCGCGTGGGTCATATTGGCCTGTATCGGGATCCAACTACCTTGATTACTGTGGAGTATTACTTCAAGTTGCCCCACGATACGGAAGACCGGGACATGATTCTTGCGGATCCGATGATCGCCACAGGAAACTCCGCGATCGCTGCCGTTGATCGGTTGAAGCAAACCAACCCTAAATCTCTGAAACTGGTTTGCTTACTGGCCGCGCCGGAGGGCATCGAAAATTTTCACAGTCACCATCCCGATGTTCCGATCTACACGGCGGGCGTGGATGACAAGTTGGACGAACACGGGTACATCATTCCGGGCTTGGGGGATGCGGGCGATCGCTTATTTGGAACAAAGTAGGTAGCGATTTCTTCCACTCAAGACAATCTCAACAGTACTACCGATGTTAGCACCACCGTAGCCCAGATTTTCTGTAAACTGGGGGCACTTTTGTTGGTGCTTGTTGCCATGATTCTGTCCGATCTAACGCATTATCCTTATCTCTCTGGTCGTCGTGTGGTGATAGGGCAGCGGGGGGCTGTGGCGACTGGTCAACCATTAGCGACGCTGGCTGGGATGGAAATGTTGTGGGCGGGGGGAACGGCGATCGATGCAGCGGTGGCAATGGCGATCGCCCTAACCGTCGTGGAACCCGTCTCTAATGGCATTGGCGGAGATAACTTGGCGCTGGTGTGGGATGGGCAACTGCATGGCTTGAATGCATCGGGGAGAAGTCCGGCACGATTCACTCCAGAGCTATTCAGTGATGTCGAGCAAATTCCGGCTCTGGGTTGGCGCAGTGTGACTGTACCAGGAGCCGTTTCAGGCTGGCGATCGCTCTGGCAGCGGTGGGGCAAGTTGCCTTTTGAGAAATTATTTGAACCGGCAATTCGATATGCAGAAGAGGGGTATCCCGTATCGCCGGAAGTTGCAGTTCACTGGCGGCAGGCGGAATCGACCTTTCTGCCCTTAAAGCAACCGGAGTTTAAGGCTTTTCAAACTGTCTTTTTTCCCCAAGGACGGGCACCTGCTGCTGGAGAAGTGTGGCGCAGTCCGGCTCATGCAGCCACCTTGCGGGCGATCGCTGAAAGTGAGGGAGAGGCGTTTTACAGGGGTAGTCTGGCCGATCAAATGGCTGAATTTGCCACTCAGACAGGAGGTTTCCTGAGCTTGGCGGATCTGGCGAACCATCGGGCAGATTGGGTGGCTCCGATTTCCACCACCTACCGGGGCATGACGGTCTGGGAAATTCCCCCGAGCACGCAAGGAATTGCTGCCCTGATGGCCTTGAACCTGCTATCGGAAATTGAGTTATCCCAGTATCCACGGGAGTCTGTCGAAAGTTATCACTGGCAAATTGAAGCCATGAAACTGGCATTTGCCGATACCTATGCCTATGTGTGTGATCCGGCCTGGATGAGGGTAGAGCAGGAACATCTTCTGAGCCGGGACTATGCTCGCGATCGCTATCGCCTGATTCAGGACACCGCAATTCCGTTAGCCAATCCCGGTTTACCGAAAGGCGGAACGGTTTACCTGGCAGCCGCCGATGGCGATTTGATGGTGTCGTTAATTCAGTCTAACTACATGGGCTTTGGCAGCGGTGTACTAGTACCGGGAACGGGAATTGCGTTCCATAATCGCAGTCTAGGTTTCAAGCTGGAACCTGGTCATCCCAATCAAGTTGCACCTGGAAAACGGCCTTTTCATACAATCATTCCCGGTTTCTTGACCCAGGATGGTCAGCCGATCGGCCCGTTTGGGGTCATGGGTGGGCCAATGCAACCCCAGGGGCATTTGCAAGTGGTGGTGAATCTGGTGGATTACGGCATGAATCCGCAGGCGGCATTGGATGCTCCCCGTTGGCAGTTTGTGCAAGGCAATCGGGTGTTGCTGGAACGTACTGTGGCCGGGACGATCGCCACGGGATCATCCGATCGCCAGCATCTGATTCGACGGGGTGGATTTTTCGGTCGAGGACAGATGATTTTGCGACGCAACGGCGTATTAGTGGCAGCTTCAGAACCGCGTGCGGATGGGCTGGCGATCGCCTGGTGAGCTTTAATTCTGGTACTGCTATGTATTAATCCGCCCCCCCTCCAGGCAGGGTTACGCTATGACGAACTGGCAAGCGGGGAATGCTTTCCTCACCTGTATGGCCCCCTTTCTCATCAGCCCATCATCTCATTCCCCCACCTTCCCCATGCCCATTCCAGCCATCGCCAATAACGCGGTCCCATAAGCCGCCTCAACGTGGGCAGAGGGTAAAACAGGCACTTGTAAATGACGCTGGCGAATGGCTATCCAGGTAGGATTGGATGCGCCTCCACCGGCAGTATACACTTTGGTGAGAGGGGTAGCACCGAGAGATTGCAACAACTGATAGCCGTGTGCTTCGATGCGGGCCATACTCTCCAGCAAGCCGTGCAGAAATTCCACATTGCTCTCTGGTCTGGGATCGAGTCGGGGAGGCAGGAGTGGGTCGTTGATCGGAAAGCGTTCTCCGGGGCGAGTTAAGGGATAGTAATCCAGAGGGCTGGGACGATCGCGATCAATTTCTGCACTTAAGGAGGCCAGTTCAGCCGTTGAAAAAAACTGTTGTAAAACGACTCCTCCCGTATTCGAAGCTCCTCCTACCAGCCACAAGTCCCCCAGTCGATGGCTGTAAATCCCGTATTGCCCATGCTCAACCGGGGTGTGGCTCAGCAGTTTCAAAACCAGCGTAGACCCCAAGGAGGTGACAGCTTCTCCAGGGGTATTGGCCCCACTGGCAAGAAAGGCCGCAATGCTATCCGTGGTGCCAGCGCAAACCTGGCAACTTTGTGGTAATCCTAGCTGCTCAGCAACCGTGGGTTGAATGCCCCCAATGGGCGTTCCGGGAGCCAAAACTTTGGGCAGCAGGGATTGCACGTCCAGATCCGCAAACCAGGTGGGATAGCAGAGTTGTTCCACATCATAGCCCAATTTCAAACTATTGTGATAATCACTGATACCGGGTTGACCGTGCAGCAAAAAAGCTAGCCAATCGGCTTGATGCATCAGATAGCGGGCCTGGGTAAAGCAGGGTTGTCGTTTCCACCAGAGCAATTTGATCAGGCTGGAGGTGGCATTGAGTACATTGTCCTTGCTGCATACATGGGGATGCCGCTCGGCAAAAAACTGTTGCAGCCAGGGCAATTCTGCTGCTCCGCTGGCATCGTTATACAGCAGAGGCGGCATGAGGGGTTGACCATTACGATCGCACAACAACACAGTAGAAGAGGTGCCATTGATCGCGATCGCCTGGATCCTGGCTCGCTTGTTCAGAGGAATGTATTGAATGAGATCCAATAAAACTTGTTTCCAGTAGGCTGCCTGCTCAGTGAGCGGAATGTTGCCAAACCGCTGGCTGATCTCTGCTTCCTGTTGGCAGTCCTGATTTAGCACGATGGCCCGTGCTCCCGATGTGCCAAAGTCAATCCCCAAGTAACAATTCATTGCTTTTTATTACAAAAAATTAAGAAATACTTAAATCTGTCTTTTAGATGACGTTTGATCAAAATTGAACTGATTAAAGTTCAATGCTTATAAGAATCGAATTGAGTTGAGCTTGGAGGATTAGCATGGCGTATACATTCGAGTTGCTCGGTGTATCTCCTGTGTTGGATTTTTTCAATCATCAACAGCAATTATCGCAGCGCAAGCATCATAGCGGAGTGGAGTACTTAAGCGCTTACCACTGTACCCTGGATGCATTCATTCAATCGATCGAAACCGTGCCTCCTGAACGAGGCTGGCGATTGGATCAGGCTATTGACACCGTGGTTAATTTTTGGCTCAGCAATGTGGAAACAGTACGTCACTGGAAGCAGCGCTTAGAGGATGCGGGAGGGCAAAATTTAGTCGTCGCCCGATTGGGTGATTTGCGATCGCTGCAAGCCGAGTTTGAGCAGCTTTTTAGTTAGCCAAAAAGGATGAGATGGTGAGCGGCTCAAGACTTGGGGTGAATCATGTCCCTACTTGCGTCCCAAGTACCACACTAAACTGACAAATAACAGTATCCCAGTTACGTATTTGACTAAATCTGGGATATTGGGTTGGGGCGAAAAGAAACCTTCGATCATGCCTGCCAGCGCCAGCATGGGAACCAGGCCAAACACCAGTTGAGCCGCCTGAGTGCCATACAGTTTCAGGGCATCTGATCGCCGATATTGGCCTGGAAATAATAAAGCTCTGGCTAACAAGAAGCCTGCACCCCCAGCGAGAAATATGGCGGGTAATTCCAGCGATCCGTGGGGAAAGACGAAGGCCCAAAAGGGAACGGCTAGATTATTCTGACCCGCCAGCGCACCCACCGTACCAATTAGTAAGCCATTGAATAGCATGATGTAAGCTGTGAGCAGTCCCCCGGTCATGCCACCCGCGATCGCGCCAAAGGACACCTGAATGTTGTTGATCATGATGCTGCTGGAAGCAAAGGGTTCAATGCCAACGATCGACCCTGTCCACAATTCGCCGCGATCGCGCACCTGATGGATCATTCCTGATGGCACCACCAAACTGATGAACCGGGGATCATGCCAGGATAGCCACCAGGCCACTAAGCCAGCCAATCCAAACAGAGCCGTGGCTAAGGCAATGTAGCCCCGCGATCGCTGCACAACGGCTGGAAAGCCCCACTGAAAAAACTCCAGGACCGCCTGCCATTCTTGCCTGCGGGATCCTTGATAGATTTGGGCATAGCCCCGCGCAGTAAGGGATTGCAAGTCGCTAACCAGGCGCTCCCCTACCTGATTGGTCTTAGCACGAGCCAGATCGCCGGATACAGAACGGTAAAGGCTGGCAATCTGGCGGATTTCTTCAGCAGATAGAGCTTTCACACCACGAGCTTCCAGCTTTTTCAGGAGGGTATCCAGAGCCTGCCAGGTCGGTTGGCGACGACCAATCCAGCGTTGAATATTCATAAAGGTTCACATTTGATGGGAATCAAAAAAAGGTGGATTAGGATAGCGACATCACTCACCCGTCTACAGGAGTTTAGCGCATGGCTCAAAGCGCCAGTTCACCGAATCCCATGCAGCCATTAAGTGTGGGAGATGTCGTTACTACCGGATTCCGGCTTTATGGTGCCCAGGCCAAGCCGTTTTTGCTGATTTCATTGATAGCCACCTTATGGGTGTTAGTGCCATTTGTGGTGGCCTTTGCGATCGCCCTGTTTTACGTCGTGACCCAGGATTACTATGCCTTTTTAGGGTTGTTAATCCCGGCCTGGATTGTCTTACTTCTCTACTGTCTGGGAAAGTATCTTGCCAATTCCGCTTTGATTTCCCGGCTCTCGTTCAAAGAGTTGATCAATCAGCCTGAATCCCTGACGGAGGCCCGCCGCTATACTCGTTCTCGTGTGTGGAGCTTTTTGCTGGTGGCATTGGCGGTTACATTGATTTTTTTGGGTATTACTATTGCCTTTTATTTGGCGATCGCCGTATTGGGATTTGGTGCGATCGCGGCTTTGGGTGGTTTTCCTGGTATTGCTACAGGTGATACAAATCCAACTTTAGCCATTATTTTGGTTCTACTATTCATACTAATTTTAATAGCAGCCCTTGTATTCTTTGGTTGGCTCAGTGCTCGCTTATCTGCGGTAGAACTTCCCTTAGCTGTTGAACCAGAAACAACGGCTTTGCAAAGTATCAGTCGGTTTTGGGAATTGACCAAAGGCAATGCCTGGAGAGTCCTTTTAATCCTGTTGATCACCTTTTGCATCACACTGCCGATTCAACTGATTGCCCAGTTTCTTAGCACTACTGCGCAGGTGATTGTCACAGCTATGGTGCCGCAAGAGTCTGCTCCTGCTGCTGCACTGCAGGTATTAACACTATTGCTGGTTTATATGATGAGTTTTGCCTTGGGAATTGCACTTCTCCCCTTATGGCAGACCGTTAAAGCCACTATTTATTTTGATCTACGAAATCGGCGGGAGGGATTAGGGTTGCAACTCCGCGATCGTGGGTTAAAGGAGTAAGATGGTATGCGATTCTTAAATCGAGTCTCCCTCTCCACACCGGAAAGTGTAGAACTGGATTTCACCCTGGCGGGAATTGGTAATCGTACCCTGGCCCTGTTCATTGACTACCAGATTTTGCTGCTGATCTTACTGGCCTTCTGGCTGTTATGGGGATTGTTTACACTGGGGTTATTCAGTGTGCTATCAGCCAGCAACCTTAATTACAGTTCGCTTCCCTGGTGGTTATTAGGTATCGCCATCTTACTCAACTTTGCGATTTACAGTGGCTACTTTGTTTATTGCGAAGTCATGTATCAGGGACAAACTCCCGGCAAACGATTTACCAAAATTCGCGTTGTCCGAGATGATGGCCGTCCTGTTGGTTTATCTCAGGCTGTGTTGCGATCGTTGTTACGTCCTGTGGATGATTTCTGCTTCATTGGTGCCTTCTTTATTCTGTTCGGCAAGCGGGAAAAGCGAATTGGTGATTGGGTTGCCGGAACCTTGGTGATTCAGGAGCAGCGTGGCGATCGTATGACAGCCCTAACCATCTCTCCAGCCGCAGAGCAATTGGCTACTAAATTACCGATCCTTGCTGATGTCACTCAACTGATTCCTGATGATTACGCCGTCGTGCGCGAGTATTTACAACGGCGTGCCAAGATGACGGCTAAAGCCAGAACCGAGAAAAGTATGGAGTTGGCCCGTCAATTGCGAACTATCATTGGTCTGGAAACAACTCCTCCCAACACCACCTCGGATCAATTTCTGGAAGCCGTATACCTGACCTATCAGCAGATGCAGGATAGTTCAAAAGACGCAACCTCCTAGTAGTCGGTAGTTAGCTGAGTTAAGGATAAAGCGGATACCATAGCATGCTCGCTATTTCTTGGCCGAACTTGACCCTGTAACCATTGAGCCTGTACATCAGAAAGGCCAGGAGTGGTAACCCCTGACCCGAAGGAGGTGTTTTAGCTAGCTGAAAGATCTGTTACAGAACTCCCAGATTTGTTAACCCCAGAATAGTTCCAGCCCCAAGAATATGACCGAGAGCGAGACTGCCAAAAACAGCAGGCGTACTCATGCCGCCAATCGGAGTTGCAGGGCCAACATCTTGCCGCTGAATGCTGAATTTTCCGATCGCGATCGCAAGAATGTTGCACAGGATCATAACAATGCCAACATTCAGTCCCCAATCAGATGCCCGTTCTACGGCAAGTGCTAATAACGATGGAGTAAGCAATTGACTATCTCCTTTATTTCAAAATCTTAAGCGATCATTGTCCAAAAATTCGCTACAGGTAGATAGCGATCGCATTAATAGTTAACATTCCAGTTTGACTTTATAGTACTGATGAACTACTCTATAAAAAGTTTTACTAGTCCGCATGTGAAAGAGGCTATTAAAACAAGGTGATCAGCGCTTTGTCATCACTACTTCCATAGACCTATCCAAGCACAGTGATCATGTCTCGAACCTTTCTTCCTATTCTGGCTATGACCGCGATCGTTCTGAGTCCAGGAACGCCTGCAACCTTTGCCCAACCTTCTCCTGAAGCTACCCCTCGATCCTATCCAGACGACACCCTTAAAATGGTCATGGAGATCAATCCCGATTGAATGATAGCCAACGGCAGGCGTTCCAGCGCTTCCTGCAAACGGCTAGCCTGCCCCGTACCAAAATTGGTCAACGCTGCCAGTACTACGGCAAACCACAGGTATGGTGTTTACTTCTAGATCCCCCGGTTGCCGAAAGAGTGTTTCAGCAGCTCAAAACCCAGTCCTTTGGGACAGCCGTAGATATTAGAACCGTTCGCCGTTTTAGGGGAGCGGAAAAAGGTTAGGGGAATTGACAGAGTGGTATTGTCCACCCTGTTGCTCCTGCCTGCCTCCTTGCTCCTTCCAGGGTTGGTTTCAAATCCTGCCTGTCTACTCGCCTGAGGCTGTCGTCGGATTGCTCAGGTAGGTGTAAACAATGCGAGACACATCCTGAATAAAATCTCTGGCTCTAGGATCATCATAGGCACTCTCCACTAGGGCTACGACCACATATCGTTTCCCCATCGGCATTTGCACAATTCCGGCATCTCCCAACAAAAAGCCGATGTCTCCGGTTTTATGGGCGATCGTCGCTCCTGGCCCCAGACCCACCACTAACAGCTTGCGGTTCCGCACTCGTTGCAAAATGTCGATCGCCTGAGCCTGACTGCGAGGAGAGAGCATCTGCTGACTGTTCAGCATTACCAGCAGTTTGCCTAACTCCTTAGGAGTGGTGACATTGGTGCCTTTCAAGTCAGGGAGCCAGTTTCGCATTCCGGTTTTCTGCAAGCCCCAGCTACGAAAGCGCTGATTCAGATACTGGATACCGCCCATACGCTTGATGATCATGTTGGTGGCCGTGTTGTCGCTGATGGTGATCATCTTATTGGCCGTTTCCAACACACTGAATTTACTGCCTACGGGTAAATCCTGCATTTCGCCGGAGCCACCTACCACGACATCCCGCGTCATGGTCAGGGTTTCATTGAGGTTAATTTTTCCGGCATCCACATCCTGAAACAGGGCAATCAGGATCGGCAGTTTGATAATGCTGGCTGTGGCATAGACGCGATCGCCATTAATGTCCAGATAGTTGCCTGTCTGCAGATCCAGCACATAGAGTCCGGTTCCCAGGGAGGAATACTGAGAAGATTTGAGAGTAGCCAATCGTTGCTGCAGCCAGGTTAAATTACGCCCTGCGGGAATCAGTCCCCCAAAGGTATCGCCCGGCGGAGCAACAGTGGCCAGGGGTTGAGAAAGCGGAGCCATCACCGGACGGGTACTGTTAGGGAACAGGACAGGACGGGCAGGAGTGGCCGGGATGGGATTGGCAATCGTCCCGCTGGCCGTAGCATCCATTCGGGGAGTGGGTAATTGCACTGTCCAGCGGTTGGTCGTCAGACCGCGAATTTTTACCTGTTGCGGGTCTACGGTGTAACCGGGAGCTAACTCCACCACCACTCGCGTGGTTTGAGCATCAAATTGACCAATCCGCACATTTTGTACCGCACCCCCAACGGATTGATTGATCTTCGGTCGGCCTAACCGGATTCCCGGCAGATCAACCACCAACCGGGTAGGATTGGCGACCAGTTGGGCGGAGGGTTGCACGCCCTGATCTGTAATCAGTTCGAGTTGATTTTGCTGGGCATCAAACCGCCAGGATTGAAGGGTATCGGCCTGAGCCGCGGCAGTGGATAGCCATAAACAACCCGTGACACCGGAGAGAATCCAGGGAAAACGTGTGAGAGATGACATAGTCAGCAAAAGTGCAATTAGGGTGAATTATGCCTTATTTAGGGGGGCATTGATGCAGTTGTTTTCTGGAGTCCCACGTATGCTGTTTTTGGTTGGGGATTGGGGATGGGGAATAGGGGGATTAGGGATGGGGGAAAGATGGGATTAATTGCGTCTGTACGGAGTTGGGGTAGGTGAATGAAAATGGTTGTCGTTAAGGGTAGCAAGGAGCAGGGGGAATGGAAGTCTATGATGTGGTGATGATTGGCGCAGGCCATAATGGATTGGTCTGTGCGGCATATCTGTTAAAGGCGGGTTACAGCGTCTTGCTGCTGGAAAAACGTCCGGTTCCGGGTGGTGCAGCGACAACGGAAGAGGCTTTACCAGAAGAAGCACCTGGATTTAAGTTCAATTTGTGCGCGATCGACCACGAATTTATCCATCTGGGGCCAGTGGTGCAAGAACTGGAATTGACCAAGTATGGCCTGGAATACCTGTTTTGTGACCCCGTAGCCTTCTGTCCCCATCCGGATGGCAAGTATTTTTTGGGACATCGATCGCTGGAGCAAACCTGTGCCGAAATTGCCCGGTATAGTCCTCGTGATGCCCGCAAGTATGCCGAGTTTACGGATTACTGGTTGCGAGTGATTCGGGCTATGAGTCCCATGTTCAACGCCCCCCCGCGATCGCTACTCGACATCGCCGGAAACTTCAGCGCTGGCAAGGTGAAGGATTTAATTTCCGTAGTTGGTTCTACTGATAAAGCGATGGATTTTGTCCGTACCATGCTCACCAGCGCTGAAGATTTGCTCAACGAGTGGTTCGATTCGGAATTTCTCAAAGCACCTCTGGCCCGATTGGCCGCAGAAATGGGTGTGCCTCCCTCACAGAAGAATTTGGGAATCAGCACGATTATGATGGCCCTGCGGCACGATCCGGGGATGGCAAGACCGAAAGGGGGCACGGGAGCCTTAACCCAGGCACTGGTGAAGTTGGTGCAGGCACTGGGAGGAAAAATTCTTTGTGATCAGAAAGTGGAAAAGGTGCTGCTGGATGGCGATCGCGTGGCAGGAGTGCGAGTGGCGGGAGGCACCGAATACCGGGCAACGAAAGGCGTGATTTCCAATATTGACGCTCAACGGTTATTCTTGCATCTCATGGATCCAGTAGATGTGAATGCGGTGGATTCGGAGTTGAAAGAGCGATTGGAACGGCGGATCGTCAACAACAATGAAACGATTTTGAAAGTCGATCTGGCCATGTCTGAACCCCTGCGATTTGAGCATCACCATCATCGGGATGAATACCTGATTGGTTCCATCCTGATTGCCGATTCGGTGCGCCATGTGGAAATTGCCCACGCGGATCCGGCACTGGGACGAATTCCCGATGCGGATCCATCCTTGTATGTGGTGCAGCCTACGGTATTAGATCCGACAATGGCCCCGGCAGGAAAGCACACGGTCTGGATTGAGTTTTTCGCGCCCTATCAAATTGCCGGATTGGAAGGCACCGGGTTGTATGGAACCGGATGGACAGATGAGTTGAAACATAAAGTGGCCGATCGCATTGTGGATAAGCTGGCGGAGTATGCCCCAAACGTAAAAACCGCAACCCTGGCACGACGGGTGGAAAGTCCGGCAGAACTGGGAGAGCGGTTAGGAGCCTTGAAGGGTAATTATTACCACCTGGACATGACCCTGGAACAGATGGTCTTTTTCCGTCCCCTGCCGGAAATCGCCAACTACAAAACTCCTATCGCAGGATTATTTTTGACGGGAGCCGGAACCCATCCCGGTGGCTCTATTTCCGGGATGCCGGGACGTAACTGTGCCAGAGTCTTTTTGCATAGCCAGAAGCCCTGGGCCACCACCTGGCAAGATGCTAGAGAGTCGTTGCGATCGCTCTTGAAATCCAGATAGCAGCATTCCCCACCCACAGCTAAAACTGTATAACCAGCTAGCACTCCAAAATCTAAAATCTAAAATCCAAAATCGAAACCCCTTCCCCACAACAAAACCAGCAGCAGAGAGCAACAATCCCTTGATCTGTCAGAATGAGTTCAGGATTGAGGAACAACCATGACCTCCATACAAACACAAGCAGAGATGACTTTGGAAGAGTTTTTACGACTTCCAGAGACAAAACCTGCGAGTGAATATGTTGAAGGTCGTATCTACCAAAAACCTGTGCCCCAAGGAAAACATAGTCGCCTACAGACCCGACTTCCGACTGCCATCAATCAGCAGTTGGAACCTCAGCAATTAGGGGGTGCTTTCACAGAATTGCGATGTACCTTTGCGGGTCGATCCATTGTTCCAGATATTTCCGTGTTTACCTGGGAGCGCATTTCGCCAGATCAGAACGGAGACATTCAGAATGAATTTACGATCGCTCCCGATTGGAGCCTTGAAATTCTTTCTCCGGATCAGTCCCCTACCTAAATCCGTCGCAGTGCTCCGCCCATAGCCGCAGGCTTGGGGGGAGGT
>NZ_JBRAGO010000032.1:0-42397 GCF_052746595.1 Leptodesmis sp. | reverse complement strand
AGGCTTCGCATACAGCGCGGGACTTATAGCTCCCCCAACCCCTCAATAGTTAACCGTTAACCGGTGCAGGTTGGAAATTGTCAGAGATTTCAGTCGTGGTTGAAGCAGTAGCTCGCACTTGCTCGATCGCCATCAAGGTCGCCTCTGGGGTTGCAGGAGAAGCGAGGGGCACCGATTGGGGATTGTCTCCAAAGGCGGCAACAGCGGCACGAATCGCTTCCCGGACGGAGAGCGCCAGCATAAAAGGGGGTTCACCCACGGCCTTACTGCCGTAGATCACGCCATCCTGGGCCGCTCGTTCCAGCAAGTGGACATTGAACTGTTCCGGAATTTCGCTAATGGTGGGAATTTTGTAGGTGCTGGGGGCAAAGGTGTGCAAACGGCCCTGATCATCCCAGACCAGTTCTTCCATCGTCAGCCAGCCCATGCCCTGGACAAAGCCACCCTCTACCTGTCCCCGATCGACTAAGGGATTGAGGGATTCACCGACATCATGGACGATATCCACCTGACGTAATTTGAACGTCCCGGTAAAGCCATCCACTTCTACTTCACTGACCGCCGCTCCGTAGGCGTAGTAGTAGAAAGGGCGACCTTTGCCAGTCACGGCATCCCAGTGAATGTGAGGAGTGCGGTAGTAGCCTGTGGCGGAGAGGGAGATGCGATCGCTGTACGCTTGCTGCACCACCGCTTCAAAACTGATCCGCAGTTGGGGATAGGTAGCCGGATAAATCCAATCATCCTCAAACACCAGATCCTCTGGCGCGTCCAGGCTTAACATCCGGGCGGCAACGGGAGCTAACCGGGTTTTGAGCGTTTCACAGGCATCTTTTACGGCCTGTCCGTTTAAATCTGATCCACTGGAAGCTGCAGTAGCAGACGTGTTAGGCACCTTATCCGTACTGGTGGGCATCATCCGGAAGCGATCGATCCTGACCCCCAAGGCTCTGGCCGCAACTTGCAGCATTTTGGTGTGTAAGCCCTGCCCCATCTCCGTGCCACCGTGATTCAGTTGAATGCTGCCGTCAGTGTAGATCAGAATTAACGCTCCGGCCTGGTTGTAAACCGTTTTGTTGAAGGAGATGCCGAATTTGACCGGGGTGATCGCTAAGCCACGTTTCTGATAGGGGTGGGTCTGGTTGAATTCAGCGATCGCGGCCTGCCGTTCTGTAAACCGGGAATTTGCCTTTACTTCCTGCCACACCCGATCAATTCGATTGTCGTAAATCTCCTGTCCATAATGGGTGGTATTGGTTTCGCCAGTGCCCCGGTAAAAATTACGCTCTCGCACGACTTCTGGCGGTAGGCTCAGGTAACGAGCGACGCGATCAACGATTTCCTCAATCACTACCATCCCTTGCGGCCCCCCAAATCCCCGAAAGGCCGTATTGGAGACTTTGTTAGTTTTGGCCATCAAGCCGCGTATTTCCAAATGGGGAATGTAGTAAGCGTTATCGATATGGCACATGGCCCGCTGTAACACAGGGGAGGTTAAATCCATGCTCCACCCGGCATCAGCATACAAAGTGGCTTCCAGGGCGATCAGTTCTCCCTCAGCAGTGAAGCCAACCTTGTAGCGGCCCAGAAAGCCGTGCCGCTTTCCAGTCATGATCATGTCGTGGTGGCGTTTCAGCTTTACCCGCACAGGACGACTGGTTTTGTGAGCCGCGATCGCCGCTGCCGCTGCCATCGGATTCGCCTGAGATTCTTTGCCGCCAAAGCCGCCGCCCATGCGTAAGCAAGTGACCACAATTTGATTTGCAGGTATGCCCAGCACCCGCGCCAGAATCACCTGCATCTCTGTGGGATGCTGAGTAGAGGAATAAACGTGGTAGTGGCCTTCCCCGTCGGGGATCACCCAACTGGTTTGCGTTTCCAGGTAGAAGTGATCCTGTCCCTTGATTGCCACTTCGCCTTCCAGCCAGTGATCCACTTTCTCAATGAGAGCCGCCGGATTCCCGCGATGAATGGTTAACGGAGAGCCAATGAAACTGTTCTGAGCGATCGCCTCCTGGATGGTCAGAATTGGGGACAGGGGTTCATACTTCACCTTGACCTGGGCAGCTCCTAAGCGGGCGGCTTCTTGCGTTTCACCCACTACCCACACTACCGCCTGCCCCCAGTAACTCACCTCATTTACAGGCAGCAACACTTCATCCTGCAAAATTGGCCCGGTATCGTTTTCTCCTGGTATATCTGCTGCGGTTAGAACGGTCACGACTCCCTCTACAGCCTGGGCTGCTGAGGGATCGATTGCCAGAATCCGCGCTCTGGCATGGGGAGACAGCACCGGGTAAAGAGAAAGCATGCCACTGAGTTGCCACTGGTCATCCGTATAAATGGCTGTTCCAGTCACATGATGGACTGCACTTTCATGACTTCTGCGTTTTCCGGCAACCATAGGTACCTAAAGGAGATTTTGGATTTTAGATTGGGAAAGAATGAGAATTGAGTCGAGAATTTATTGGTGATGATTTGTATATGTAGAGGAAGAAGCTGATGAATAGGCTTCTTGCAAATTGGAAAAAAGATAGGATGGGTAAAGGAAAACGTTTCACCCTGTCATACTGGCTGTTTTAAATGGGCATGTCAAGCTTTGTCCATTCTACTGATGATGTCTAATATGCAAGGGTTGCAATGTTTGTACTGGCTAGAGTTACTGACCAAAGCAGATCTTATTCTTGAGACAAAAATGAAAGGTTTAATGTCAGAAACTAATGAAATTCTATCCATGATTATTGTTTTAATTAAAACACTCTGCCCTCAGGCGAATTCATCGTCAATCTAAAATCTAAACTTTTCCTCCATTTCTACAAAGAATTTTTCAAACAGGTTCGCAATTAGCAATTTTCGATATTCAGCACTGCCACGTAGATCGGTTAAGGGAGAAAAGGTGTTTTTCAAGGTGGCTTTTGCAGTCTGGATGGTTGAGTGATTCCAGGGTTGGCCAATCAGGGATTGTTCTACGGCGATCGCCCTTGCCGGAGTGGCGGCAACTCCTCCATAAGCCAGTCGAGCATGAATAATTTGCTGGTCAGCATTCAAGTCGATCGTGAAGGCAGCGGCCACAATGCTGATGTCATCCGTACCCCGTTTACCGACTTTGTAGGACTGGCTGAGGCGACGAACCGCACTAGGAGTTAGCGTTTTGGGGATGCGAATCGAGGCAATCACTTCTCCTGGTTGCAACACGGTTTGACGGTAGCCTGTGAAGAAATCAGCGATTGCCACTTGGCGCTCTCCGGTAGCACTAACCAGTCGCAACTCAGCATCCAGCGCCAGCAAGACGGGAGGCAAATCTCCGATCGGGGATGCTGTGCCAATGTTGCCGCCCATCGTTGCCCGATTCCGCACCTGTCGAGCGGCGAACCAGCGCAGCATTTCATCCAGAGCCGGGAACACCCCTCGCAGCCGATCTTCGATGTGACTTAAGGGCACCACTGCACCAATTTCTATCGCGTCGGAAGTTTCGGTCAACGTCTTCAGTTCGGCCACAGCTTCCAGGGAAATCAGGATTGGGAAGGACTTCGTGTGGTTACTTAGTTCCAGTCCTAAATCCGTTGCTCCTGCGACCAGGGTGGCTGTGGGATGAGTTTGCAGCAGGGCTAATACTTCAGCCAGGGTCGTGGGACGATAGAACCGATCGCTGCCGTTGCTGTAATAAAGAGGTGACAATTCTAAGCGGGCCTGCTGCAGGCGATCGCTAAAAGCATCGCAGGGGGTTGCGACTGTCACCTGTTTGGCCGCCTTGCGAATGGGTATATAACCCGTACAGCGGCAGAGATTTCCCTCGACAGCAACATCATCCACCCTGCGATCGTAATAAGCTGCAAACAGACTCATGATGAAGCCCGGAGTGCAGTAGCCACATTGGGAGCCACCCGTTTGCACCATCGCGGCCTGAACCGGATGCAATTCCCCATTCGCCAAACCCTCCACGGTGATGATTTCTCGATCGGCGATCGCCGCGATCGGAATCAGACAGCTATTCATCGCCTGATAATGCAGTTGGCCATCACTGCCCTGACCAATCACAGCCACTGTACAAGCACCACAATCGCCATCACCACAGCCTTCCTTGGTGCCAATCCGCCCACTTTGCCGTAACCAGTCCAGCAGTGTCAGGGTAGGGGAAATATTTGTCAGACAAACGGCTTCCCCATTCAGCGTAAACCGGAACTGCGGTTGCAAGTCTGGCATTTGCTCTGGCGCCTTGTCTGAACCCTGCACAACACTCATCGTCTACTCCTCAACGATCGATCGCCTTTTGCCCATCCTACCCCTAAGAGCATTTTGCCATCCAAAATCGCAAATCCAAAGTAGAAGATGGTATCACCAATAACAAAACGGCGATCGCGGAACCTCCAAGGTTGAGCGATCGCCCAATTCACCTCTATCTCAGGTATCTCAGGACTTATCTCAGTTGTTAATACTCCGGAACAGACGGATCAATTTCTCGGCTCCAAGCAAGGATACCGCCCTTGACATTGGTTCCCTCAATTCCGGCTTCCTTCAGAATGCTCAGTGCCTTAGCCGATCGTACACCTGACTTGCAATAGACAATTAGCTTTTGCCCATTCAGCAGACTCCGCACTTTATCCACTCCGCTACCGCTTTCAATTTCGGACAGCGGCACCAGCACCGAGTGAGCAATCTTGGCAATTTCGTACTCATTCGGATTGCGGACATCCAGCAACAGAAAATCGGTGTTTCCTTCATCCATTAACAACTGCAGTTGCTGCACGGTGATTTCTGGCAGATGAGCCTGTTGCTCAGCTTCAGCGGCTTTAGCTTGGGGAATGCCGCAGAACATTTCGTAATCGATCAACTTGTCGATTACAGGACGCACGGGATTAGGCCGCAGTTTTAGTTCCCGGAATGTCATGTTGAGGGCATTGTACAGAAGCAGACGACCACTCAGGGTTTCTCCCTGCCCTAGAATAATCTTGACGGTTTCTGTGGCCTGAATCACCCCAATCATACCTGGCAGAATTCCCAACACGCCACCTTCGGCACAGGAGGGAACCAGTCCGGGGGGTGGGGGTTCGGGATACAGATCGCGGTAGTTGGGGCCATCCTGGTAGTTGAAGACCGTGGCCTGCCCCTCGAAGCGGTAGATGGAGCCATAGACATTGGGCTTGCCAAGCAACACACAGGCATCATTCACCAGATAGCGTGTTGGGAAGTTATCGGTGCCATCCACCACAATGTCGTAGGGTTCAAACAGTTTCAGGGCGTTTTCTGAACTGAGGCGGGTTTCGTACAAATCTACCTGGCAGAAAGGATTGATTTCGAGAATCCGCTCTTTAGCCGACTGAATTTTGGGCTTGCCGACCCAGGAGGTGCCGTGAATCACCTGACGCTGCAGGTTGGAGTGATCCACGACATCAAAATCAACCAGACCAATACGGCCAACTCCAGCCGCAGCCAAATAGAGCAACAGGGGTGAACCTAGACCACCTGTACCAATACACAGGACACTGGCGGCTTTCAGACGTTTTTGCCCCTCCAGTCCGACTTCAGGCAGGATCAGGTGTCGCGAATAACGCTCATATTCTTGTTTGGAAAGCTGGATCTCGTCCAGATTGGGATTTAGCATAGCGAGTTTAGTAAGTGATGTGGAAAAGGGGATTGGGGATCAGGGATGGAGAACCATGAGTTCTTCGGGTTGGAATTGATGGTGCTCATCAAGTTGCCAGCTATAGAGTTCCCTAACTTCTCCTTGCCGTATAGACAGAATAACGTAAGAGTATTGCGGCCATGCCAGTTGACGATCGCACTCGGAAGGCAAAGCAGAATGATCGGGATGAGAGTGATAGATCCCAATAATATCCATACCGCGATCGCGAGCATCTCGCATGGCTACCAGCATTTCTTCAGGAGAAATCCAGTAACGACGAGCTTTGGTAATCGAGGGATTGGCTGCCATTTCACTGGCAATTTGTTTGTCCCAGGCATTTTGGACGGCCCGAACCTCTACCAATCTATTCCCTTCTGGCTCGGCAAATCCAAGTAACAATCCGCAACATTCCTCAGGGTAAACCTGCTGCGCGTGGAATTGCATCGCTTGAAGATGATCCGCATTGAGCTTTAATGGCACGGTTTGAAAGCAATGAATCAATGAAGGTGACTGAGATATTAGGCCATGATTCCAGGCCTGCTCCTCAGCAACCTATTTTAGGATGGCCTAGAGCCGATGGTCATAAAATTACTGAAATACACTAAACCTTAATGAAGAGATTAAGAGACAAAGAATAATCTTTGTTAAGAAACAAACGCTAGAACAGGGCAGAAGATAGCCTGAAACTAACCACCTATGGCCCTGAACATCTATTATTTATTTATTGTCCAGGATCTATCGGAGTTTGGCAGGTGCCCTTCAGGGTAATTTCTGTTGTCTTTACTGAAGTACACACGGACTTCGATGCTCATTCGGCAGAAGTAACATACCGTTAACCAACCAGAGTGTCAGGTCGTCCAGGCTGCGATCCACAGAGTCCAATTCTTTGCAGACGATTACTTTGCTGGTTCCCGGTGTTTTACAGGTCAACACACCCGATCCATCTTCCGAGCATGTCAAATGCCAGATCTGGAACAGTTCCAGAGAGCGGTACTGCAGCTTAATCCGGAATTGGCAATAGGCGATCGCGGTCAGTAAACCGCTACATTGGGTGCGATCGCATAACCACTTGACTCCATCGGTAAACACAAACTGATGTAAACAGTGCTGATACCAGCCGTCGATCGTTGTGAACTGGCTTAACCCTAATTGTAATTCCTGTTTCGTTAACAAGGCTCTTTCTCCTGTTGCTGCACTAGCATGAACAGGTAGAGTACCCGATTGGAAAATCTGTTGGTAGAGAGTTTACTTGGTAGAGATTTCAGATTTAGAGTGCCCAAAGAGTAGGGAAGCTAAACGGCTAGCCAGAAATGATTTATCGGCTGAAGCGCAAGCGGCATAACTTTGCAATCAAAGAGTAGGGAAGCTAAACGGCTAGCCAGAAATGAGGTAGTTACAAAGATTTATTAGTATCTGGCGGTTAAAACCGCGACTACATTCACCCAGTCTGCCAACGCAGATTCAATGCAATCAAGGTTTTCAGTAACCTGCGTTGGCAGGTTTTCTCCGGATAGCCGCGACTTCAGTCGCTAGGGTGATTTTGGGGCTATCTAGAGTACAGTATTTTGCTTATAAAATAAGCTTGTTGGCTTACCTGAATCCTTTATGGCGATCGCCCCGTTAAAATCGCTGCGTCACAAGCTGACAAATGTGTCTTTACGATGGGTGCTGGTAGCTGCTGTACTGCAGACCATGGGAGTGATCGGGCTTTCTGCATGTTCCTCCAGTTCAACTCTACAGTTAGGAGGCAATGCTGCTGTCTCTCAAGCAGCGATCGTGACGTTGCGATTCAGCGGTTGGCAGAGTAATCCCAACGAAGGAAAACTTCTGGGCCAACTGTTGCGAGACTTTGAAGCCAAAAATCCCACCATTAAAGTTAAGTACGAAGCGATCAACAGCGAGTACATGGATGTGATTCGCACTCGTTTGATTGGGGAGGTCGCTCCCGATGTATTTTATTTGGAAGCGTTTGAAGCTCCCAAATTGGTGAAATCTGGGGTTTTGGAACCACTGGATCCTTATATTACTGCCGATTTTCACCTGGAGGACTTTCAACCATCTCTGCTCAGTGCTTTTCAGTCGGATGGCAAGCTCTATGGAGTGCCCAAAGATTTTTCCACCCTGGCTCTGTTCTACAATCGGCGATCGCTGGCCGCTGCTAGGATCCCTCGACCTCCACAAACCTGGGATGACCTGTTAACCGTCTCCAAACGCCTGACCATCCAGAAGCCGGGAGGCAGTATCCAGCAGTATGGCTTTGGTCTTACTCCCGAATTAGCGCGGCAGCAGTTTATGATTCAGGCATTTGGCGGCAAGCTAGTGAATCAGTATGGCTATGCGGCTTTTGCTACTCCAGAGGGAATGAAAGGCTTGGCATTGGTCGTCGATCAATATCGCCGCGATCGCTCCTCCGCCCAACCCACAGATGTGGGGGCTACGTGGGGCAGTGAGATGTTGGGTCAGGAAAAGGCGGCAATGGTGATTGAAGGGCCGTGGTCAATTCCTTATTTCAAAGAAACTTTTCCTAACCTCTCCTATGGCACAGCAGAAGTCCCTACCATCAATGGGAAACGGGGTACCATGGCGTTTACAGTAGCCTATGTGATGAACCGTCAGTCTAAACATAAACAGGCGGCCTGGACATTGATTCGCTATTTAACCGATCAACAGGGTATGAAAGCCTGGGCCAAGCAGGGATTAGCCTTACCTTCCCGACGATCGCTCCTGTCTGAACTGGGGTACGATCGCAACCCACTGTATGCCCCCTTCGTCAAAGGAGCTACCTATGCCACGATCTGGCAGGCGGGCGAAAATCTACCCATTATCCGCACAAACTTCAATAACCAGTTTGTCAGCGCCCTGTTAGGTGAGCAACCCCTACCCACGGCCATGAAACGAGCACAGGACACAGCCAACCGGGAGATTTATCTGGCCAATTAGTTAGCTGTAAGTTAAGTTTTGATGCCTGTGATGTAATTGATCTTGGCGATCGCACCAGCAGCCATGAGATGGTAGATAGTAGTTCATGGTGGTCTGATTGGTTTGGTTCTGGTAGTGACAGCGACTTGAGTAGCGATTTCGATAGCAGTGATTTTGGTGGAGGTAGTGATTCTGGTGATGACGGGATTGATTAAGCTGGTAATGCCATAGTCCTAATCCAAATTCCAAAATCTAAAATCCAAAATCGTATGAATTCCTCAATTCAGCAATTCTGGGCACGACAACGCGATCGCGAAACCATCACTGGCTACCTATTCATGGCTCCGACGATGATTATTGCGGGAGTTTTTTTAATCCTGCCAGTTATACTTGCAATTATTTTATCATTTTACAAAATTCAATTGCTGGGGGAAGTGAGCTTCCGATTTCTGGGCTTCAAAAATTTTATTCGTCTATTCAGTGATGAACGAGTTTGGATCGCTCTGAAAAATACGACTGAATACGCCCTGATTGTTGTTCCGATTCAAACTATTCTAGCATTGACCTTAGCACTCATTCTAAATAGTCAGATTCGAGGCAAACACTGGTTCAGAATTATTTTCTTTTTGCCCACTGCAACTTCTTCAGCCGTCCTCACGTTAATCTTTATGTGGATTTATAACTCCAATGGATTACTAAATACCATTCTCAGTTTCTTAGGCTTGCCATCTTATAACTGGCTAGGTGATCCAGCCGTGGCATTGAAAGGCATCATGATCATGAATATCTGGTCAACGGCTCCCCTATTTATGGTGATTTACCTGGCCGCTTTACAGGATATTCCAGAGTCGCTTTATGAAGCTGCTACGTTAGATGGTGCCAGCCAGTGGGAGAAATTATGGTACATCACCTTACCGTTTCTCCAGCCTGTTACCTTTTTTGTGGTGGTCATGGGCATGATCGGCACCTTCCAACTGTTTGACCAATCCTACATCTTCTCAGCCGGATCCGGTGGTCCCAATAACTCCACATTGACGATCGTGCTTCTGATTTACCAATACGCCTTCAAAAGCCTGGATATGGGCTATGCGCTGGCTCTGACTCTGGTACTGGCACTGATATTAATTGCAGCGACCTTCGTGCAACGTAAAGTCTTTGATGAAGAGCGGTTGGGGGATTAGGGATTATGAAAAACTTCCACTGGACAACTGGCTTACTCTACGGCGTACTGATTCTCTATGCGGTGATTACGATCCTGCCGTTCGCATGGGCGTTGTCTGCGTCCTTCAAACCGTTGGCAGAAATTGCGGCGGGGGGAGCAAATTTGATACCCCAAACGTTTACCTGGGAGAACTATCGGACGATATTTTTGCAAGAGCCATTATTTGGTCGCTGGCTGTTGAATAGCACGATCGCCGCGATCGTCATTACCCTGTTGAATTTGCTGTTTAACTCAATGGCTGGATATGCCCTGGCCAGAATTTCCTTCCCTGGCAATCAGGTTTGGTTCTGGATGATTCTGGCTGCTTTGATGATTCCTGGACAGGTTACCTTACTCCCCAAGTTTTTAATTCTGAAGTCTCTCGGCTGGTTGAATACCTATACGGGTTTGATCGTTCCAGCAACGGTGAATGCTACCTTCATCTTCATGATGCGCCAATTCTTTGTCAACTTCCCCAAAGAACTGGAAGAAGCTGCCGCTTTAGATGGTTTGGGTCGCTTTGAAACCTTCTTTCGGATTGTCCTGCCCTTAGCCAAACCCGCTCTTGCTGCCCAGACCATTTTTGTATTTATGGCCGCTTGGAACGAATTTCTCATTCCTCTAGTGATCATGGCTGACCCTGAAATGTTTACGCTGCCTGTGGGTCTGAATGTTTTCAAAGGGCAATACATCAGCTACTGGAACTACATCATGGCGGCCTCAATGATCTTTACACTTCCGGCTCTCGCCATCTATGCGTTTTTCAATCGCTACTTCATTCAAGGATTGAGCCTTACAGGGGGGAAAGGTGGATAGCACAACCTACCCTGCAAACTTTGTTATTGCTCCAAATATCGATGTTGTCGAATGCCGTATGGTAAGCCAAGAAGATTTATGTCATATACTCCGTGCTGTTGCGCAGATGCTGCAAGGGTCGCTGAAGTCCAAAATCCAAACTTCTAGAATCCTTTCCTAACCAAAAACTGGTGGAAGCAGCTTTGTAAAACCGCTTCAGAGCAAAAGGTTTCCGCAAAGCCTTTGCCATTGCTACCGAGAAAATTAGATTTGTTGGGATCATGCCAGAGGTCACAAATTGCCTTGGTTAAAGCTTCTGGTCGATCAAGTGGGTAGAGAACGGCATTGGAATTATGAAAGGCATAGTCACTGATACTGGGTACATCTGCCGTGATCAGTGCTTTGCCGAACTGCATGGCCGTTACCAGAATTTCATAATCACAGCAGGGCTGCTTATCTGATAGGGGTACAACCACAAATCGAGAATATTGCAGGACGTTCAATCTGGAGTTGGGTGAGAGATTGGTTAGCAGCAAGATATTGGCAGGAATGGCTAGCCCTCTCAGGCAATGCGGCTCAGTCACTATCACCATACGCATATTGGGCAGATGTTGTAGGGCTGCGATCGCAGTCTGGCATTCCTGACGCGATCGCACCACAACACATCCATAGTCCCCAGAGATTAACGGCTCTGCGGGTAAAGCATGGGGGATAGTCAAACTCCAGTGAACTCGTTCAAACCGAGTGGGGGAAATCCAAAATATTCTGCATACAACTGCTTAAACGACTGTCGCCCTGGTACCCATTAATCATTACTGCTTGCCTAACACCATTCAGAGAAGAGCACGGAGACTTTTGCCAATCTTCAAAAGATTGCTGAATTTCACGTATTTGCTTGAATTCTTCTTTAAAGTCTTTACAACAGATGTAATCGTTCTGAGGTGGTCCCCAAAAATTGGACAGGGGGTTAAGCTCTGAACGATACCCAAGATGATAAGAGTAGTTCATGAGTAACAAACGCAAGCAATACAGCCCTCAATTCAAAGCCAAAGTTGCCCTGGAAGCCATTCGAGGTGAGAAAACTGTGGCGGAGTTAGCCGGCCAGTACGAAGTGCATCCGACGATGATTAACAATTTGAAGGGTCATTTTTACCTGGTTGTCATGATGGATTGGTTTAGTCGTAAAGTACTGTCCTGGAGGATTTCTAATACGTTGGAGGTATCGTTCTGTACCGAAGCCTTGCAGGAGGCAATCGCCCTCTATGATAAACCCTTGATCTTCAACTCCATCAAGGCAGTCAATTCACCTCAAACTCATTTACAGCCTGCTTAAAGGCGGCTGGAGTGCAAATCGGTGTATAGATGGTCGAGGACGGTGTCATGACAATATCTTTATTGAACGCCTGTGGCGATCTCTGAAGTATGAGTTGATTTATTTGATGGCGTTTGAAGATGGAATTCATTTGAGAAAAGAAGTACAACGATGGTTTCATTGGTATAATCAAGAGCGCCCACATCAAGCATTGAAGTATCGCACTCCAGAAGCCGTCTATTGAGAAACGCGATCGCTCTTTGAAAAAGAAGCTTGAAGATGGACATGGAGATCTCTCATTTCAGAGCTTAGAGATCCCTCAGAATTGTCCAATTAGTTGGGGCCACCTCAAACCTTGCAGGGCGATCGCGACTGCTCAAACATTCCTTCAAATTAAACCTGAGACAGGGAAGGTAGGTTGGTACTTTTGAAGCTTTGAATAAAGTCAATTAACGAGCTTAAAGTCGGTAAACAGGCTCTTCGTCTCGGTGCGGACTCGGACGAGTCAGTAGAAGTCGTTAACTCAGAGTTTTGCATCCATTTGCCAAACTCCGGATGGCTATAAAGCGTCAGAGGTTGATTTTTAGACGTGGTTAGCGTGATTTGAATCGGCGCATGAAAGAATTTGATTTTTTCTACAAAACTCTGGGATGCTGTCAACTCCATAATTTCAGTAGTGCGTACACTCAGTTGCGCCAGAGTTTGAGTTAACCATCCAGTCGATGATAAGTTTGCCGCCTGTTTAGTTAATTCTGCAGGTTGCAACATTTCTAATAAGGCCGTCAGGTTATGCCGCAGGTACATCGAATCTTGAAAAGGCAGACTGACTAAATAAGCGGCGAGAAACAGATGCTCATCATGGCTCAGCTCAAAGGTGAAGATCGTGCGACGGCGACCAATGCGAATATTGGGGGGCGGCAGGGCGATCGCGTATCTCTGCGATAACTGGTAGTAGGCCATTGCCAAACCATGATGGGCCGCTATATCCAGAGGCGCATCCACCTTCATACGAATACTTGGAGGAGCTTCCTGAAAGAAATCTTTGATTTTTTCGGTGGTTAAGCGGCAGATATTACTTTGATCCCCATTAGGACTAAGATCAACCCATTCACAGAGCAACCCATCTGTTTTTACCCCAAACCGTAGCACTCCATGCAGTTTTGCTCCTGTTAAGGTCGCTCCACTCAGATCCGCTCCAGCCCAATCGGCATCAATCAAACTAGCGCGAGTCAAATCGGCATGAACCAGGATAGTTCCCAACAAATTGGTAGAACTCAGGTTAACCCCTGTAAGATTGGCCCCACTCAACCGGGCACCACTGAGATCCGCCCAGCTTAAATCGGCTCCACTTAAATCCGCCCAGCGTAAATTGGCTCCGCTTAAATTAGCGCCCCGTAAATTAGCCCGACAGAGATTGGCCTGTCGAAGTTCTGTATTGCTTAAATCGGCTCCACTGAGATCTGCACTACTCAGATCCACCCCATGCAAGTTGGCATGGGTGAGAATGGCATCGGTGAACACAGCCCGTTTAAGATCGGCCCGATTAAGATTGGCATAGCTAAGGTTAGCTTCCCGCAACCGAGCATCCTTAATGTCGGCTCCAGACAGATTGGCCTGACTGAGGTTGGCTTCACTCAGGTCTGCCCTGGCCATTTCTGCCCTGACTAAAGATGCCTGACGCAAGACAGCCTGACTTAAATCAGCCAGAGTTAAGTTTGTGACATTCAGGTTTGCTTCGTAAAGGTTTGCTTTGCTGAGGTTCGCTCCACTTAGCTTCGCCACATTGAGTTTGGCCCGACTCAGATCAGCTTCACTCAGATTACTGCCGCACAAATTAGCCACACTGAGATTGGCTCCACATAAACTCGCTCTACTAAGATTAACTCCACTGAGATTCGCTTCACTGAAGTTAACAGCGGGAAAATTTCGTTCCCCCTTGGCGTACTGGTTTAGAACTTCCTCGATTGTCATCTCAACCTTCATGTAGATTCACCCTTGCCACAATTCAAGGTTCTTCTATAATCAGGATTCCCCCATGAGGCATCTCAAGCTCTCTCGAAAATATTTCTCGAAGATAATTTTTTCTGGGATCCCATCTTCCCCAGTAGCGTAGGATGAGCAGAGGGTATTGCCGTACCCATTACATAACAGAATCGGGCAGATGAATATTGGAATTGTCGGATTGGGATTAATTGGCGGTTCACTGGGATTGGACTTGCGAACGTTGGGGCATCGGGTGTTGGGAGTAAGCCGCCAGGTACAGACCTGTGAACGGGCGATCGTACGGGGAGCCGTAGATGAAGCCAGCGTAGATTTGCGATTGATGCAGCAAGCCGAGGTGGTTTTTCTTTGTACTCCTCTGGGAGTGATGGAAGCTACAGTGAAAGATTTGGTTCCCCATCTGGCGGCCACTACGGTATTAACAGACGTTGGCTCTGTAAAGGGCTGGGTTATGCGGACGATCGCACCGCATTGGAGCAACTTTGTGGGGGGCCACCCTATGGCCGGAACAGCAGAAAGTGGCATTGAGGCGGCTAAACCCAACTTATTTGTCAATTGTCCTTACGTTCTCACTCCCACAGCGGAAACCCCAGCAGTGGCTGTGCAGCAGGTCGAAGCCCTAATCCGTCCATTGCGAGTGCGGCTGGTACATTGCCAGCCGGAAGAACACGATCAGGCCGTCGCCTGGATTTCTCATTTGCCTGTCATGATCAGTGCCAGTTTACTTGCGGCTTGTCAAAATGAATCAGATTCTAAAGTTCTGAATCTGGCTAAAGCACTAGCCAGTTCTGGTTTTCGAGATACTAGCCGGGTAGGTGGCGGCAATCCGGAGTTGGGCATGATGATGGCCCAATACAATACTGAAGCGCTGGTACGATCGCTCCACGCCTACCGTGACACATTGGCTCAATTCATTTCACAAATTGAGCAGCAGGATTGGGAAGCCTTGCACACAACCCTACTGCAGACCCAACAGTTTAGACCCACTTTTATAAAGGATTGAGAAACCAAAAGCAGACGGCTAAAAGTTGAGGATTGTGAGGATCCCAAGCAGGGCTGCGATCGTGGCTGCTAAAGTAGACCAGATAGGATGATAACTGCGACTGACCCGACCTCCGGTAGTTCTTAGGGTTTCCCCATCGATCCAGGGTGTAGCTCCCTGACGAAACCAGCCTGTGACTGTTGTATCGTGATTCACCAGATCACAAGGGCGACTGGGTTGGGGGAAGAGATTTCCGAATGGCCCCAGACGTGATGTGCAGTGAAGTTTGATTAGTCCTGTCTGGGTTTGTAGCCATAAGTCCTGATTCAAATAATTGCTGATGCCCGATCGCCCCAGCAGTCTCCCGGAAAGGGAAACAGGTTGGTTGACCAGGGGCAGGTTTCCAGCCTGCTGCTGCAGTTCAGGATAGGACTTGGGATTGGTTAAACGTCGTTGTATCTCTGGGAAAAATGGATTGAGCCGGATTACCGTCCCCAGAGAGAAGCCAATCAGCATCAGCCCCCGCAAGACAGTACGATTGCCACTGGCCCAATCGGTATACAGCCACAGAATTGACTCTTGCCCCAGTTGCAGGCCAATTCGACCCAGCAAGGATAATGCAACAGCGATCGCAGCACCAAAGGCAATTCCGAAGAAGGGTGCCCCTTGCAACAGCAATGCCCGCCACTGTTGACCTGTAAGCGCACGCTTAAATCGACTCGATTTCGAGCTGGTTTCAGGCCAAACGAGCTCTTCCTTCAGTCGCCAATGACGGGCATACAAGGTCAGCAGATACAGACGATCGCCCAGGATAGGATGGGATTGGTTGATCGTCAGCCAGGTTTGATAAGGATTGGTGCGTTCCTGCTCCAGGAGCGGTTCTAATGGTGTGTAGGGATGCAGACTGCCGATGGAAATTGCCTGACGTAGGCCCAAGGGAGTGAGAAGTTCCATTCCCTCCAGCAAGTAATTCGTTTTGCCCTGTTGCTGCACCTCTTGAGCGGTTCCGATCGCCATTTTCAGCAACGCACGGGTGTAAGCGTTAGGATTCCCCGTCAGATCTACTGCCATGCGATCGCTGTAGTAAACCCGCTGCCGGGAGATCCACAATCCGACCCAGCGCAACAGGCGGAACAGACCATAACTGAGAGCCGTAATCAGGGTGGCAGAAGCTCTGGAAATAGCGACTGATTTGTGTTCTCCCCAATCTGCTGTCAGGCGATACAGAGTGTAGGGAAGCTGCACCAGAACCACCAACATCGACATTACAGGCACATCCCAATAGGCTAAATGCCCGACTTCATTCGCGAAGACGGTGGCAATCTCTTCATCCGACAACTGTTCCAGTAAGCCCTGACTGACGACTGTGCGAGTAAGCCAGGGAACTGGGCCATAACTAAAGGCGAGAGGAGCCTGAGTCGGCAACACTCCCAACGTCGGTAGAGGCAGTTTGTGCTGGCGGCAAAATCGTTGCAGCGATCGCGCCGTTTCGGGACTATAGCCTCCGAGCGCGTCCAGGGAGAGGGGCTTTAATCCATACAACCAGACGAGGAGACCATCTAAAATCCAGCGAGAGGCAAGAAAGGCGATACTCAGAAGCACGATCGTCATTGGTACTGTCCAATGCGGTGGCCCCCACAAGACCCAGCGAAATCCCAGCATGGGGATCACTCGATTGAGTGAATTACCGTATAGACTGACGGTGTGGTGCAGCAGTTGCTCAATTACCCAGAAAAGGGCGACGATCGTGAACACTTCAACCCCCACTAGACGCAGCATATTGACTCTACCCAGTGGCTTCCACTGCTGGGCACGTCCGGCCAGTCGCCAGATGGGTTGGTAGAGAGAAGGACTTTCCTCAACGAAATCAGCGCGAGTAGCAGCGGCGGATTCTTCTGATGGCGACAAGAAGCGAGATTGAGGCGATTTGGTGAACCGTGGTGTGCGGTCGGGTGAAGCTGAAGCGGATGAAAATGGCTGTTCTGAACTCGGAGTTGTGACAAATCCGGTGGCCGCTGGTTCTGGCGGGGCGGCGATCGCAGGATTAGCTGCTTCTAAGGGAATAAATCCAGTAACATTCTCAGGCGTAGTGACTGCAACCGTAGAAGCTGCAGAAGGATCTGGCTCAGTTGGTGCTGCATGGTCTGACGGCACGGTTATCTCTGGATGCCGTTTCAGCAGGGTGGCCATTGTCTGCGTTGCCCAGGCTTGTAATTGTGGTTCAGGACTTTGCTGCAAGCGCTGGCAGAGTTCGATCGCTTGTCCAGATTCGCCGACTCGTTCATAGGCCAGCACCAATCCCATCTGAGCTTTGGTGAGTAGAGGATGATCGGTCGAATTGGCCAGCACAGGGGACAGCAGGGCGATCGCCTCTGAATAGTTGCCTTGCTTAAACGCAGCCAATCCAGCTTTCAGGTTGGCCAGGGTCTGAGCATTGGGGTGAGAAGACGAGTCAGGAAAAGCCGTCATAGGATGCACTCCTACGCAGAACCTTTTAAAGATACCCTTATCGCGCAGAAAGTTATCTTTTGTTAGACGAGTTAGCCCTCAGTCCTGCGGTAAAAACACTACGCTCGGTTGTGTGTGAGTTCGGATGGCTTGCTCGATGCCTTCTAGTGTTTGCAGTTGTTCAGCGAGCGTGTTGCGATACAAAATGCTGGCAATTGTTTCAACACACTGTTGCAGTTGGGCTTGGTCTTCAGGAGTCATAGATATGGCAGATAGATACTGGTCTTCTCCAGCCTAATTTTTCTACCAAGAAGGTGGCCACGCTGAGTTCGATCGTTACCGCTCTCTTTCTGCCAGTAAGCGGTTAACTATACTGACCAATTCAGACACAGTATTAGTATTACGGTCGGCTACCCGTTCCGATCGCTCAACCGTTTGAATCAATCTGTCCATTGAGACAGTCAGAGTTGCTACCTAATCGGTAAGCGTCTGCAACTGAGTATTCATAAAGATGCAGGTTGACTTCCTGAAACCACGGGCGCGATCGCGCTGAGTTGCAACTCTGGATGGTCAGCCTGTACCTGATTCAGGTTCCACTCGTTGCGGAACAGCAGCACAGGACGGTTCCAGCTATCCTTGACTGTGACCGTATTGAACAGTCGTCCCACTTTTTCCAGGGCAGGCCAACCCGCAACCACCCACCGTGCTACAGAGTAAGGCAGGGGTTCCAGTAAGGTTTCTGCGCCGTATTCGTTTTGCAGCCGGAATTGTACCACCTCAAATTGCAGTTGTCCCACAGCGGCCAGAATCGGATCTCGTTTGGAATCATCGGCAGAGTACATGATTTGTACCGCTCCCTCTTCCCGCAATTCCGATACGCCTTTCTGGAATTGTTTGAATTTGGAGGGGTTGGGATTTTTCAGATAGGCAAATAATTCCGGCGAGAAGGATGGGATGCCCTCGTACTCCAATTTCGGGCCGACATAAATTGTGTCCCCAATGGCGAAAACTCCCGGATTATTCAGACCAATCACATCACCGGGATAGGCTTCTTCAATTACTTCCCGATCCTGAGCAAACAGCTTTTGAGGCCGAGAGAGGCGCACGGTTTTTCCTGTCCGGGCATGACTGACGGCCATATCTTTCTCAAACTTGCCGGAACAAACCCGCACAAAGGCAACACGATCGCGATGCTTCGGGTCCATATTGGCCTGCAACTTAAAGACAAAGCCAGTGAACTCCGGATAAGTGGGATCAATCTCACCTTTAGTGCTGGCATGAGGAGTGGGTTTGAGGGCGTAATCCAGAAAGGCATTCAGGAACGGTTCCACGCCAAAGTTAGTCATGGCGCTGCCGAAGAATACGGGAGTCATCTGGCCATGATGCACTTTTTCCAGATCCAGTTCGGCTCCCAGTTCTTCTAGCAGTTCCAGGTCATCCTTGAACTGATAGTAGAGGTCTTGTTCCAGCAGTTCTTCCACTCCTGGATCTCCCAGATCGATCACTGTATCGCGGGCTTCTCGTTGACCGTGAGCACTCCGCTCAAACAGGTGGATTTGACGACTGCGCCGCTCGAATACCCCTTTGAAGCGATCGCCCATGCCGATCGGCCAATTGGCGGCATAGGTCTGTAATCCCAATTCCTGCTCAATTTCATCCAGCAGTTCCAGGGGTTCGCGTCCGGGTCGGTCTAACTTATTGACAAAAGTGAAAATCGGTAATCCCCGCATCCGGCAAACTTCAAATAATTTGCGGGTTTGGGGTTCCAGACCTTTGGCCGCGTCAATCAACATCACTGCATTGTCAGCCGCCGCCAGGGTTCGGTAGGTGTCTTCACTAAAGTCCTGGTGGCCAGGTGTATCCAGCAAATTAATTTGGAAGCCTTTGTAGTCGAATTGCAAGACGGTGGAGGTGATGGAAATTCCCCGTTGCTGTTCCATTTCCATCCAGTCTGAGGTGGCATGGCGCTGTGCCCGTCGGGCTTTGACGGCTCCGGCCTGATGAATCGCACCCCCGTATAGCAACAATTTCTCAGTCAGCGTTGTTTTTCCGGCATCTGGGTGGGAAATGATGGCAAAGTTGCGGCGGCGATCAACTTCAGCTTGCAGTTCAGCCTGGAGTTCAGTGGGCATGCGTTCACACCAGTAAGAGAGTCTTAAAGTTTAGCAATACTTTAAAGATAACAACAACGCCTGGAAACTTATCGCTAGAATGGGTATCTAAATCAGGTCCAGCTAGAAAACGATCTTTTTCCGATCAGAGAAACTCCGGTTCTGGACTTAGATAAGGTTTAATTCTGGCACTTGCAAGCAGGGCAGGAAGGTGTATGGATGATTTAGCACAACGCAAGTTATTATCCGCGCTCTGTCATGGGGCAATTTTTTTAGCTCACTGATCATCTCCATCGGGATTCCGATCTTCCTTCTCCTGCTTACCAATGATCCGATCGTCAGAGAAAATGCTAAGGAGTCGATTAACTTCCACATCAATCTATACCTCTATGCAATCATTTTTGGGATATTGACGTTGATGGTGATTGGGATTCCGCTGCTGATTATTCTGGCTATTGTAAGTATATTAATGCCGATCGTGGCGATCGTCCATTGCGCTACTGTTACCGATAAGCCATACCGCTGTCCCTTCATTTTCCGAATTGTTTAGGGCTTAACGCCCATAATTACCCTGGCGACTGAAGTCGCGGCTATCCGGAGAAAACCTGCCGACGCAGGTTACTGAAAACCTGGATGGTATTGAGTCTGCGTCGGCAGACTGGGGGAGTGTAGTCGCGGTTTTAACCGCTAGATACTTTTCAAACGCCCTCTTAGAAATCGGAGTTTTGCAATGAATTCATACTCTTGCTGGTGAGCGTTTATGATAAAGTTCCAAGTTCTGCACCAAGCGGCTATTCATTCTCACAGTTTCTGCCCCCTCCTACGTTCTAAAAAATCAGGGGGAAGGTTTCTAGCTGGCTCATCTAAGGTGTTTTGCAGCAAGATAGTGAAGGCTCCGGCTCCTAAACCGGATTGGGGAAACAGGCGATAAGCCGGAAGCCTGGTGAGATAGGATTGGTAGTCAGATAAATGGGGAACCGCGACCGCCTGAAAGTGAGGAAACCGTTCTAAAAACCATTCTGCTACCTGCTCATTTTCTTCTGGGGAATAGGTACAGGTCATGTAGAGCAAATACCCCTGACCTGCAACCAGTTGAGCAGAATTGGCCAGAATGCGTTTCTGTCGGTTGGCGTTGTTTTTAATAGTGACGGGATGAAAGCAACCTGGAGCCTTTCCACCCTTGGCAATTAACGACTGTCCACTGCAAGGGGCATCTACAAGTACCACTTGAGCAGTATTGGGGATCTCCTGAGCCAAGATTTTAGAGTCCATACTCAAAACCACCGATGGACTGATGTGACAGCGCTTGAGATTAGAAATCAAGGCTCCTGTTCGCTTACCGATTACCTCATTACTGAGCAACAGGTGGGGGTGCAGCACTCTCCATGCAAAGATGCTTTTGCCACCAGGAGCAGCACAAACATCGATTATGCACTCCACAGGTGGGGATAACTGGAGCAAGGGAGAAATGGCAAAGACTGATGAGAAATCTAAACAGTAAAATGCACCCCGATCATGCCATGGATGTTTCCCGGGCTGTTGACCCAGAGCCAAACGATCGATAAATTCCGGCTGCCAGAATAATGCTGGCTCCAGTGCAAAAGGTGAATCATCAGGTTTGGTATCTCGCCAGAGAATGCAGGGATACAAGGGCTGAGGATGAATCAGGCAATCGCAGAAGGCAATCCACTCTGCTTCATTGACAAATAATCGCTGACCTAGCTTCAGCAATAATCTCGATGGCTCACTCATGGCGATCGCCAATTTTCAGAGCTTTAGTTTCTCTCGGTACACATTGGTCATTCGTCACTTACAAAAGGCTTGGCCAATGGCTCTTGCTACTGACCTAGTTAGAGACTTCCGCCATTTCAATAACATTCCCGTCATAGTCTTTCACCAGAAAATTTAGGGGTTTTTCACGACGGATCTTATGCTTCAAGCCCCGCATCTGAATTCGTAACAAGATCTGTTCCAGGCAGTTGCGGTCAAAACACACATGACGTTGCTGGTTGCGATCGCCCAAACTGGCTCCGGTCACTACATGTAACTGAGTATTCTTTTTCAACTGATACCACAATCCATCCTGCCCCGTAGAAGCAACTGTAGAACGGCTAACGGCCGGAGACATATAAAGTGGATCAACCATTGAAGTTCCCAGGGACTGCTCGTAGTTGTAATAGTAATGCAACGGGACATCAGCAGCTGGAAGTTCCAGCATCCCCTCATAAAGCTGCCGTGCCAGTTCCAAATCAGACACCATGATGGTGTGAACTTTGGGAGCACTGGTCAGGAACATCCACATTGCGCCTGCATAGGCGGCCAACAGCAACACCATAACACCCTGCGTGGAAAATAAGGCATCCAGTCCGGGAAGTGCGGCCAATACAGGAGAGAAGAACATGGCTGAGATATTACTAATATCGATATTCATTCGTTATACGTCACCGCTGCAAGCTCATTCTAACAGTCCCAAATTAGTCTCAACACCAGTGCTGCAAGACTTATACGGTAACTTGATAAACAAGACATAACCAACAAATAAAGGGATAGACAATGCCTATCCCTTTGCCATAGCCTCCTAAGGCTTATGAAATTTCACATTCACACTATTAGAAAGTGAAGGTGGTTCTCAAAGTACCAATCAGTGCATCTTTGTCCGATCGTTGTCCTTGATTGATTACCCAAATCACGCCAGGAGTGACAGAGATATTGTCGTTCAGGCGAATGCGGTACAGCCCTTCAACATGAATAGGAATTTCACCCACATCTGTTCTGTAAGGAGGTACACCAGCAAACAGCCCCAGCAGATTACCTTTCTTACCGAAGTCAGGGAAGGACAGACCCAAGGCATAGCTCCAGGCATCGATAGGATCCTGTCCATCTCTTAAACCATCCAGTCTGAAGTAAGATACCCAACCGTTAATGGCAAAGGAACTGCTGAACTTGTATACAGCAGATAGACCTCCTGCATTAACGTTAACTCCCTGAGGGCCAGTCAGCCCAATACCCAGGAAGTTAGTTGTGTTACGCACTCCAACGAGGGCAGGGCCAACACTGTTAAAGACACCACCCGTAAAGGCGTTGTTATCATCAACTCCTTTCTGGAAGGCATTAACGTAGGTCAAGCTAACAGAAAATTGGTCATTTGGAGCAAAGGTAAGCTGTCCTAAGGCACTGTAACTACCATTGAACAGACCTTGCCCCTCATTGGGGTTGTTGGCGGTGCTAGACAGATACATTGCCGTTAAGGAAAGGGGCTTGCCAGCACCAAACGTAATCCCAGCACCAGCACCACTACCAATACCATAGATAGGGTTGCGTTGAGCAAATATAGACAGTGCTCCATTTCCACCGTCATAGTCTTCCAGGTAGCCAGCGCTGGTAGGTGCTAAGTCGTACAACAAACCACCCGTGGCAGGAACATAAACCTGAATGTTTTCGCCAATTGGGAAGTAATAAGCTGCCCAGTCTACGGAGACAGAGTTGTTACCTCCAGAATTAGTATTGAAAGTCTGGGAAGCCTCAGTCAGAGGCCCAACTCTGTTGCCAGCAAGGTCAAATTCGTTAAACAGGTTCGCATTACCAGCCGCCAGACGAACAATCAGCTTATCTTTACCGCTGAAGCTACTAGATAAGGTGAGGCGAATCCGATCTTGAAACACTGCTTCATTTCGACCGGGTTGAGCAAACTCATCCGTAATTGCGAAAATGGCTTCCCCAGACAGTTTGGTCGTCGTAGAGAACTGCTGTTTTTCGAGCGTTGCGGTGCGAACTTCGAGGGCATCTACACGTCCCCGGAGAGCAGCCAGTTCAGCCGCAAACTCTTCCTGCAGTTTTTTGACTGTTTCCAAATCTTCCTTACGGACAAAATCAGCCGTAGCAGCCGCGATCAATTCCTGAATCTTATCCAGGCAGGCATTGAGACCAGCTGCAAATTCCCAACGAGTCAAAGCTCGGTTGCCGCGATAGGTCTTATCGGGATAACCGACGATACAACCGTAGCGTTCAACCAGAGATTTCAGTGCCTGGTAAGCCCAGTCTGTCGGTCTGACATCTGAGAATTGGGAAACGGAAGTCACCTGATCTCTGCTAGACCGGCCTTCGCGAACATACTGATTAATCTGATTTAGAGTTGAGGCATCTGAAGTGTCAGTATTTTGAGCAGGCAGGGCTTGAGCTAACTTTTGCTCAGTAGTAGCAGGTTGCAGGCTGGAAACTGAAACTTGAGGAGTGGTGGCTGGAACTTGAGACTCTGAAATATCCGAAACAAGAGTTTGAGTCTGAGCTGCATCATCTGAAGTTTTGGTAGCCTCTGCTCATATGCCTGGAGAGGACATAGCCAGAAAAACACCCATGAATGCTGGAGTAATCAACAAGGATTTCAGCAAGATTTTCGACATCATATAGAGTCCTCCTCACACCGACGTACGTAGGCGACTGTTCATACTGTCCAGGACGAAAAGACGAATATTGTTCAGATCAGCACTACAACTAACAAATCAGGCGTAGTCTAGATTACTGGTTGGATCAACAGGAAAATGTAGCCGTCTATACATTTTTGAGCAAGAGATACAAAGTGCTAATTGCTTCACTCAAAGCTATAAGGGATCACTAATTTTCAAGAGGGCGCTCTAAAATGGCGAAGACTTGGCGCTGTTCAAATAACTCTACTAACTCTGGATTAAGCTTGTTGTGGGCAGCTTCCTGTTGCAAAATTCTGAGTACTCTTGCTACGGGTAGGCCACTTTTGTAGGGCCGATCACCTGCCGTTAATGCGTCATAAATATCCGCGATCGCCATAATTTGAGACTGAATTGGAATATCGCTTTCCTTTAAGCCTCTGGGATATCCACTGCCATCTAACTTTTCATGATGACCATAGGCAATCATTGGGACGTTCTGTAACTCCTGAGTCCAGGGAATCCGTTTCAAGAATTCGTAGGTCTGTACACAGTCTATTTCTAAGGTGCGTTGGGCCAAGGCAAAGCGCCCTTTAATCACTTCAAGTTGCAAAGGATAGAGTTTCTTGGCTTTTACCAGAATTGCTTCTGGCACGCCCACCTTACCGAAATCATGCAAAAGTGCCGCATACCGAATTTCTTGAATTTGGCGATCGCCGAAATGGATTGACGCTAATGCTCCGGTTGCAACCGAGTTGACTTCCTGAGCGAGGCGCACGGTTAATGCTGCTACTGGTTCAGAATGTCCAGAAGTACAGGGATCGCGAGTTTCAATAATCTGCACGGAAGCTCTGACGAATCCTTCAAACAAATGCTCAATGCTTTCCTGGAGATGGTTGCGCTCAATTGAAATAGCCGCCTGGCTGGCCAGCGACCGCACCACTCGTTCTTCCCAATCGGAGAAGGGCTGAGTTATAGCCGACGCATTTTCAACGGTGATGACCAGATCGGGAGCCAGTTTGCGGTTAATCAGTTGCAGAACACCGATCGTTTCACCCTTCTGGTTTTGCATGGGGAGAACCAGGATCGAGCAGGTGCGGTAGGCAATTCGCTGATCAAAACTGCGATCGAGTTGATAGGGGGCATCCTCAGCTAGACTGTAAGCATCCGGCAAGTTTAATGTCTTGCCGGTCATCGCTACATATCCCGCCAGACTTTTTTCTGTAACGGGCATTGCGAGTTCCTAGAAGGAAACCGTTGGTTTAGAGAAATTTTGAGCCACTTTAAAGAGCAAACTTGGCTTCTCTAAGCGGGGGTCAATTAGATAGACGCTGCCTGCATCACTGCAGGTAATCTCCCGGCTTTTGGTTAGGATTAAGCTGAGAATTTCTTCCAGATCAGACGCACTGGAAAGAGCCGTGCCGATCGCCAGCAATTGCTCAATCAGTTCGGCCCGGTCGGTTGCTGCCTGTGAAAATTCCTGCCTGTCCCTTCTTATCATCTCGTTATCTCGTCTTCTTCCCTAGTTCCCATTTTTCCGCTTGCTGGATTAAAGGCGCTTTGGAAACAGGTATTAGATAGATGATTCCTGAGATCCAGGTCAGGACAACGGAAAGCCAAAAAGCGGTCAGAGAAGGAATACGCCAAAGGTCAGGCAGGGGAGCAATGAGGAGGGCGATCGCGGTAATTTGGCTTACGGTTTTTAACTTGCCCCAAAGATTTGCCCCTTGAATTTCCTGATTTCCCTGTAAGGCTGGATTAACTCGCCATCCCGCGATCGCAAGTTCTCTCGCCAGAATTAGAAAAACTCCCCAGGCGGGAATCTCTCCTAGTTCCACCAATCCTAATAAAGGAGCTAAAACCAGCAGTTTGTCTACCAGTGGGTCTAAAAACTTACCAACCTCCGTCACCTGATTTAGCTTGCGGGCTAAATAGCCATCAACCCAATCTGTTCCAGCACCTATCAGGAAAATCATTAATACGGCCCAGCGAACGGTTGGAGTTGGAGTACTCAAACCATACAAAATAGGTGGTACAGCAAACAAGCGAGCAATGGTGATCCAGGTTGGCAGGTTCATAGAAAGGGTTTCAGCACCTGTGAAAACTCTATGATAAAAGCACTTGGTTAAAACTCCCGCGATCGCCAGAGGGGCTGGCTTTAAACGGAAAGTAGGGCCCAGCTTCATATAGACTGGCCCCAAAGGTAATAACCCCGCTCAGAAACTTGGATAAATTGAATTGGCTTACTGAACGTGCTTCTTCCTCTTAAAATAAGTAAATTCCCTGAGACTACGTAAGAAAACGGAGAAAGTTCGCATAATCTTTGAAGTTTTTCAGGCTTCTTTAAAGATCCAGTAAGTAAATCAAAAGATCCAGTAAGTAAATCAGTAGACCGATCGGCTCAGACGGCTCTGTTACCGATCAGTAGAGTTCTTGCAAATTAGAAAAAATGCCAGTCACATTTACTGCTGATGTTCACTAACCTGCATAGCTGACAGGGGCCTGATCAGTTTTTTGCTAATCTCGGTTGCGATCGCCGCAGCTCCATACCGATTAATGTGGCTGGGATCCTCAAAATAGCGATTCTGTTTTAGATCTTGCTGACTTATCAGGTCAATGAAGGTCCACTGCCGCGATCGGGCTAGAGCTTGCATATGAACCTGAAACTGCTTTTCGTAAGCCTTTCTGGTCGAATCCAGATAGATTTCTGTGAGGGGTAAATTCACAAAAACCAAAGGAACTTGATGCTGATTCGCAAACCGGACTGTAGCTTGAAACGCTACTGCTTGCTGCCCTGCTAAGTTAAAGTTGCGATAATCCGCATCGAACTGACCGGGCACTCTGGAATAACGCTGAAAGTAAGTGGCTGGTATGAATTGGGTATTCACGACCCGAAAGCCCAAAGCTTCTGAGTTCAAACCTGATTGCAACGGCTTGAAAGTGGCAGTTACGGCCTGTTGAATAAGTGCTTGCAGGGACTGCTGACAGAATAGGCTTCTGAAGGAAACCTCAGACAAGGATTTGTTCAGGGACTGAGAAGCCGTGAAAGGCGAGGACAGCAAGGGCATCAGGTTATTCACGCAGATTTGCCCCAGATCAAGCCGTTTGGGAGCGGGTAGTTCAGGGCGAACCCCAAAACTGAGCAACTGATAGCCATGGGAAGTCACAATTTTATTAAACGTGTGATCAATGCGGCCACTATTAAAGGCTCGTGCACCATCTCCCCAAACAATCAACCGAGGCAAATGATTGGCAGATAAAAGGTCTTGCAGCAGCCAGTTGACAACCTGGGCCGTCGCTCCATTGATACCGAAATTAAATACCTTCACCCCCTGATGACCTTGTTGAGCCAGGGACTGTTGCAAAATTAGCGGATCAATTCCTTGAAAGGAGCGGGAACTGCCCACGATTAAGACATCTGGAACTCCGTAGGTGGCTACAAACCTGGCATAACGACGCAGCTGCTGATCTAATTGCTCACTATTAAAAGTGGGAAACTTATCCAGTGGACGAGTCTCAGGCCGATTGGAACGATCTCTGGCCAGACCACTTGCAGGTTTTTGCAGAGACGAAACTAAATGCGGCAATTCAGAAATTTCAGATTGAGAGGCAGTAATCCCCTCAATTTTGGCAACAACAGCAGCAGGGAAGGCTGCGAAAAAACTCGCCAGCAGCAAACTTGGGCAGGCTCCGCGCACTGTATGAAGATAAGATTTTGCTTGATCAGCGCACCACTGAATCCGTTTCACCGAGATCATTCCAACTCTGTCAAATTCAGTGAAGCATACCTGGCAGGATTGCTGCAATGTCGCCAAGTTACAGCGATTGTCAGATGAGTGAGCTATAGCCCTGAAATTGGAGGATGGGATGTAGCGGGTGGGATAGGGTGAATTCCGGTGAAAGTGGCTGTAGGTCAGGACTGTTGAGCTTCTGGCGGAACGGTACAGCGGACAGCGATTTCACTGGTCGCAGGATAAGTTTGCAACAGTTTGAAGAAGTTGGCAAAGCTAAAGCTTCTGGGATCCATGCGTTCACCAGAGCGATCAACCAGTCGGTGCGTGGTGATGCGATCGCTAGTGACTCCTGTTTTAGCAACTACCCAGGCCAGAGACTGATACTGAGCAGGAGTGTAACCACTGTGGGTATAGCCATTGTGATTACCGTCGGGCGGCGTTTCCAGGGAGATGTGATAGGCAAAGTTATTTACTGAGGCCGGAAAGCGTGGGTGAGTTTTCACACTTTCAGGGCCGTTTGCCCCCTGAAAGACCGAGTTCCCTGCCCCAAATGCCCGTTTATCCGGTGGAACGAGATACACGACCGTACCATCCAGCTTAATCAGGGTGTGATAGCTGGCCTGATCTTCATCCCGTGGGTGGGGGGTGCGAAAAAAGTTGATGGCGCTACTGGCAGATCCGACTGTTTCATGAAGAACCACTATCGGATTGAGATTGGCCGGATTGCCATCAATGTCTCGCACATAGCGATCGCCATAATTGGTAGGGTCAATTAACACAATCTCTTCTTTGGGCACATAGCCACTACTCGTAGCAGCGGCAACTTGATTGGTGCTAACGGGAGTCGGCAGCAATCGTCGAAATCGTTCCAGGGTGACTGAACCAATGTCAGGAGTGAGTAATCCTGCGGATTCTGACCCTGATTTTTTTCTCTCTGGTTGAATTGCACAGGCGGTAGGTATAGATGAATTGGGATTAGTCAGCAGATTTAAGGGGCGAACTACGCCGGAACGATTACCTAGCGATTCAAACTGCATTTGCTGTGCGTCTCCTTTGATGGCCAGAATCAAGGTGAAGACACAGAGCGAAATCGGTAATAAAACACTGAAAAATTTGCGTTGCATGCCTACCTAACTAAGCAGTAACTGAAGTGCAGTATAAATTCATTTGCTCTAAATAAATCCACCGGCCGCTAAATTTTTCTCAGAGTAGTGAAGAGATGATGAGATAACGGGGGATGCGATGACGGGATGGTGGGTGGATGGTGGATAGTGAGTAGTGGATGGTGCTGGGGTGACGAGGTGATGAAGTGATATGGAAACCCTTGATTTATTGCGGTCTGGAAAACTTACAGGTATTAAACGGCTGGATTTAGCGGCAGAATTGACGGAATTTCCGCCTGAAATCTTGGATCTGGCAGATTCATTGGAAATCCTGAATCTGACCCATAATCACCTGAGGTCTTTGCCGGATGAGTTAGGTCGCCTGAAGAAACTCAAAATTATTTTCCTGAGTAATAACAAGTTTGAGGAACTGCCAGAGGTACTTTCTGACTGTCCTTCTCTATCCATGATTGGCTTTAAATCAAACCGGATCAGAACGATCGCCGAGAAGGCGTTACCTGACTCCGTTCGCTGGTTAATTCTCACCGACAACCAGATAGAACAACTTCCTGCTACGATGGGCCGTCTGGGCAATTTGCAGAAGCTGATGCTGGCCGGCAATAGGTTGCGATCGCTGCCCGATGAAATGGCCGCCTGTCAAAATCTAGAACTGATCCGGCTATCTGCCAATTGTCTCCCATCGCTTCCGTCCTGGCTGTTCACGCTGCCGCGTCTGTCCTGGTTGGCCTACTCTGGCAATCCGTTCTGTAAAGTAATGCCTGTCTTGATCGAGCGATCGCTCCCGGATATTGACTGGGCTGAGTTGACCTTAGGAGACACGTTGGGAGAAGGAGCTTCTGGGATCATTTCCAGGGGCCTTTGGCAAAGTGAACCCTCGGACATAGTGGAAGTTGCCGTTAAGGTCTCTAAGGGGAATGTCACCAGTGATGGGTTGCCTGCAGATGAAAGGAATGCTTGCTTGGCAGCCGGAACTCACGATCATCTCGTGAATGTGTTGGGAAAGTTGATTAATCATCCTGAAGAGAAAGCAGGGTTGGTGTTTTCCTTTATTCCACCTAACTACAAAACTCTGGGCTGGCCTCCCAGTCTGGATAGTTGCACCCGAGATGTTTACCCAGAGGGCACTTCATTTTCATGGCCTGTAGTTCTACGCATTGCTCAAGGAATGGCTACCGCCGCTGCTCATCTCCACGCCAGAGGCATCATGCATGGTGATCTCTATGCTCACAATATTCTGGTGAATGAAACTGGAGACAGTTTGCTGGGAGATTTTGGAGCCGCTTCTTTTTACCCTGCCAGTGAACTGGTTGCTGGTGAAGCGCTGGAAGCATTGGAGGTTAGAGCTTTTGGCTGCTTATTAGAAGATTTGCTGAATTACTGCCTGGTGGAGGGGGTTGCTGAACAGGCAGGGTACGATCGCCTGCGTCAGTTACAGCAAGACTGTATGAACCCGGTTCCCTGTGAGCGGCCATTGTTTACAAAAATATGTAACACTCTTGGCGCTCTTTAGCTGGGTAGATAGACGAGAGTGGTGTATCTCAGGATTTTTTAGTGATCTCACCTTCTCCTAAACAGCCGATATATAAAAAATAAACATCTGTTAAGTAAGATGCTGAACTTTTGCTTACCATAAATATGTTCGTTTGAATCCATTCCGTTGGATACATTTCCCATAGTCTGGCAAACATCCGTGTGTAATGGATCCCCAACATTGCCATCTAAGTCTTACTCCTTCTTGGTTCAAACTAAGCCCGGCTAGGGAACGGGCGTTTTCCAAATCTGGAGAAACGACGGGTCTGGAGTTGGGCAAGGTTTAGTTCAACGAGTTGGAGTTCAACTTATTATCTTCTAAAGGAGATCTTCTCAGAGTGGGCACAAATCGATACATTTATGTTCCCCGGCGGCAAGTGATTCGGGGATTATTGGCCACGGCAGCCTTTGGTGCAACCTCCAAACTTTGGACAGGCTGTTCTTCGTCTCCCAACAACACAGCCAGTACAGAGGGATCTGCGACAGGAACGGACGCGTCCCCTAGTAAGCCGATCACCATTGGGTTCATCTATAACGCACCTAAGGATGATTACGGCTGGAACCAGGCTCAGGCTAAGGGGGCAGAAGCGATTAAGAATGTCCCTGGAATTAAAGTGATTGAGCAGGAAAGCGTTCCAGAAACCAAGGAAGTTCAGGAGGTCATGCGGAACATGATTGACCAGGATGGGGCAACCGTTCTGGTGCCTACTTCCTTTGGTTATTTTGATCCCCACATTCTAGAAGTGGCGAAAGATTATCCGGAAGTGCAGTTTTTCCATGCCGGCACCCTATGGAAAGAGGGCATGCCCAAGAATGTTGGCAGTTACTTTGCCTTGATCGATGAAGGGCAATACCTGGCGGGCCGGATTGCAGCCAAGGTCAGTAAAACAGGAAAAATTGGCTTTGTGGGTGCCAAACCGATTAACCCCGTATTGCGGAATATCAACAGTTTCATGCTAGGTGCCCGCAGTGTGAAACCCGATACGAAGATGCAGGTTATCTTTACGGGGGATTGGTCGCTGCCCGTAAAAGAGGCCGAGGCTACCAACTCTCTAGCCGATCAGGGCGTAGATGTGATCGCGGTGCATGTAGATAGTCCCAAAGTGGTGATTGAAACGGCAGAAAAGCGAGGCGTTTTCTCCAGTGGTTTCCACTCAGACCAAGCAGCTCTGGCCCCCAAAGGCTACCTGACTGGCACCATGTTCAACTGGCCTACTATTCAGAAGCAGTACGTAGAATGGTTGCAGGCTGGTAAAACTTTGATGAACGGTGGCATTCCCCATCAGGTGCTGGGTGGCATTGCCGAAGATTACATCAGAATGGCGACTTTTGGCCCTGCAGTTACGGATGCAATCAAGCAAGACTTGGAAACAACCAAAGAGAAAATTGCCAAAGGTTCTTTAAAGATCTACACCGGGCCGATCGAAGACAATACAGGCAAAACCAGAATCCCTGCAGGAAAAACCTATGCGGTCACGGCACCGGAATTGACTCAAATCGATTGGCTGGCAGAAGGCGTTTCTGGAAAAACAAGTTGACCTATGGCACTCAGTCGTTATCACTGGCGAGCAAAGGCGGAAGCCATCTGCATTCCCCTGGCTGCCCTGTTTGTGGCCATGATTTTGTTTGGGATTTTTGTTGCCTTCTGCGGTAAAAATCCGTTTGTAGTCTATGGTGTGATGTTCAAGACGGCGTTTGGCAACTGGCGATCGTTCCAGGGCACCCTGCTACGATCGGCTCCCCTGATGTTGACCGCTCTTTGTACCGTTCTCCCGGCCTGTCTCGGTTTGATGGTGATCGGCAATGAGGGGGCATTGGTGATGGGAGGGCTGGGGGCGATCGCCGTCGGCCTCACACTCTCTTACGGAGCCATTACTCCCTCCCCCGAACAACTAAAAGCCACCTTGGGATTACCATCCTTCATAGTGCTGGTCGGCATGGCGATCGGCGGCATTGTGGCCGGGGGAGTGTGGATTGGGATTGTGGGGGCACTGCGCCATTACCGGGCCGTCAACGAGACGATCAGCAGTCTGTTAATGAACTACATTGCGGTCGCGATTCTCAACCATCTGGTGGAAGGCCCCTGGAAAGATCCCAGTTCCCTGAATAAACCATCGACCTTTCCCCTGCCAGAAGCGTATCGCCTGGAGAATATTGTTGCCACACGGGTACATTACGGCCTGTTGTATGGCTTGATTGCCTGCGCGATCGCCTACTTCCTGATTGTGCATACTACGTTTGGATTTGCCGCCAGAATCACTGGGGGCAATGTGAAAGTGGCTCGGGTTGCTGGGTTGCCTGTGGGTCGCTTGGCAATCATCATTTGCTTCCTGGCAGGTTCAGCGGCAGGGTTAGCTGGCATGGTGGAAGTGGCGGCGGTGCAGGGACAGGCCAACACTTCTCTGGTGGCGGGATATGGTTATGCGGGAATTCTGGTTGCTTTTGTGGCTCGCTACAATCCCCTGGCCACGATTTTGGTAGCGATCGGGCTGGGTGGCATTATTAATAGTGGCGGGGCACTGCAGCGCACCTTTGGGATGCCCGATGCTACCGTGCTGGTGTTTCAAGGGATCGTGTTTCTGGTGGTTCTGTATAGCGAATCATTATATGGATGCTTCAAGATCTTCAGGGAACCAGAAGTTCCCTTCGCCCCCCCTGCTTCTCCAGCAGTTACGGTTTAACCCAACTCCAGCTAGCCAGCGATCGTTTCCCACAACAGAAATTACAGCTCTGGACATGGATAAGGCTTAAATACTCGCTTATTTCGCAAACGTAAGGAATCAAACTCAATGGCAACTGAGGCATTAGGCTGGTGGGGGGTACCCCTGGGGATTCTGGCAGGAACACTGAGAGGCAGTGCTCCGTTTCTGTTTGTCAGTCTGGGTGAATGCTTAACTGAGAAAAGTGGCAAGATTAACCTGGGTCTGGAAGGTACGCTCTTGATGGGGGCTATGAGCGCCTATGCCATTTCCTATCTGGGTGCCTCTCAATGGGGACTGTCCCCTGCTGTTTCCCCCTGGTTAGGAGTGCTGGTAGCAGGTCTGGCAGGCATGGTATTGGGATCGATTCATGCTTTTCTGGCTCAACAACCCAGGGTAAATGACATTGCGGTGGGGATCGCCATGATTATTTTTGGCAGTGGGTTGGCCTTCTTCCTGGGCAAACCGTTTATTCAACCCAAAGCCCCTCAATTACCAACGATCGATCTGGCTAACTGGAGTTCGATGCCACAAATTCAGTCCGCTTTCAAAATCAGTCCGCTGTTTGTTCTGGGCGTTCTGCTGGCTCCGCTAATGGCCTGGTTCTTCCGTTCCACCCGCTGGGGTTTGTTTGTCCGGGCGGTGGGAGATAGCCCTGATGCAGCCCTGGCAATGGGCATTTCGATTAAGAAAGTGCGGATGCTGAGCATTATTGCCGGCAGCTTTCTGGCTGGAATTGGAGGAGCCTGTCTTTCCCTCTACTACCCCGGCCTCTGGTCGGAAAGCGTCTCCAGTGGTCAAGGGCTGATGGCCGTGGCCTTGGTGATTTTCGCCCGCTGGAATCCAATTCAGTGTCTCTGGGCTTCTCTATTTTTTGGCGGTGCTCAGGCGATTGGGCCAGCCTTGCAAGCTGTAGGAATTGAGCAGGGACGTTATTTATTTAATGCAGCACCGTATGTGTTAACGTTACTGATTATGATCATCACCTGTTCTCCCAAGAAAACCCTTTCCGGTGCGCCCGGTGCCCTGGGAACTATTAATTTGTGAGCCGTGATTTTGGAGGTCAACGGTTTCGGTTCGAGACAGCGATCGTGCATCCGTGCTTGGCAAAACTCACTATTGATGGGACTCAAGAGGTTTCATGACGGACGTTGTTCAATCCCTGCAACAGGATGTAGACATTTACGGTTCCGCAGCCCCCCCAGAACTGCAAGTGGTAAACATGACCAAAATCTTTGGTAGCCTGGTAGCCCTGGACCATGTTTCTCTACATCTGAAGCCCGCTACCTTTCATGCCTTGCTGGGAGAGAACGGAGCCGGAAAAAGTACACTGGTGAAGTGCATCATGGGATTTTACCGTCCTACCTCTGGCGAGGTACTGATCAACGGACAGGTTTGCACGATTGAAAGCCCCCGTGATGCTCACCACTATGGGATTGGCATGGTCTATCAGCATTTCACCTCAGTCCCGGCTATGACCGTCGCGGAAAATCTGGTGCTCTCCCGATATGACAGCCCTGCCGTGGTCAACTGGAAGCAGGAGAAGGAAAAACTGCAGGCATTTATGGATACGGCTCCCTTCAAAGTGCCCCTGGATATGCTGGTGGGTCAACTGGCGGCGGGACAGAAGCAAAAACTGGAAATCCTCAAACAACTCTATCTGAAGAGCAAAATTCTCATCCTGGACGAACCGACCTCCGTACTCACGCCAGGGGAAGCAGACGAAGTACTAGGCCTAATTCGGGGGCAAGTTACGGATGGCAAGCTGAGTGTATTGCTGATCAGTCATAAATTCCGGGAAGTAACCGCTTTTTGTGATGAAATCACAGTTCTGCGGAAAGGCAAGTTTGCTGGAACAGGAGCCGTTGGAGATCTGACGGTGGCCCAGATGGCAGAAATGATGATGGGCGAAAAGCGAGAACCGCAGAATGTGGAAAAAGTCGCAACCCCCAATCCCGTTCCCGTTCTGGAAATTAAAGACATTCATGCCAACAGAGATAATGGCGTGGAAGCAGTGCATGGAGTCAACCTGACCGTTAATAGTGGTGAAATTGTGGGCATTGCTGGAATCTCTGGAAATGGACAGCGGGAACTGGTGGAAGTGCTGGCAGGGCAACGTCCGGTCACTGGAGGCCAGATTTTGGTGAATGGAGAGCCGTACTCCGCCACCCGCGCTCAAATGTTTAAACATCGGGTCTTCGTGCTGCCGGAAGAACCGCTGAAAAATGCCTGTGTTGCTCACATGAGCGTCGCCGAAAACTTAGCCCTGCGAACCTTCGATCGCCCCCCCCAATCTAAAGGCATTCTGCTGATTTTCCAGGCTATCCGCAATGCGGCAATGAACCTGATTGGCACCTTCAAAATCAAAACCCCCTCTCCGGACACTCCTGTCGGCACTCTATCCGGTGGCAACGTGCAACGCACCGTATTGGCGCGGGAACTCTCTGCGGATCACATCAAATTGCTGATTGCCGCCAATCCCTGTTTTGGTCTTGATTTTGCCATGGTGGATTACATTCATAGCCAGATTCTGGAAGCCCGCAACCGGGGTGTCGCTGTATTGCTGGTGAGCGAAGACCTGGATGAATTGTTGAAACTTTCCGATCGCATTTTAGTGATCAGCGGCGGTCAATTTGCCTACGAAAGTTCCATCCATACGGCAGACTTTGCCGCAATTGGCCACGCCATGGCAGGGCATTAAGATTTAGGAATCTAGGAATAGAGACGTGACTAATCACGTCTGTACCGAATGATGGGTTGCCAATATCGCGCCACCCCAATCCCTAATCCCTGATCCCTAATCCCTAATCTCTACCTCCTAATCCCTATGGCCTTCATTCCTGCCCTTCCCTACAACTATGAGCTTCCCGAATCCAGCCAGGTAGCCCTTATCGTGATCGATATGCAGCGGGACTTCCTGGAACCTGGAGGCTTTGGAGACATCCTGGGCAATGATGTGAGTTTGCTGCGGGCGATCGTGCCCACCCTGAAACGCTTGCTGGAAGGCTGTCGAGCAATGGGGATCCCAATTATTCACACGATCGAGTGCCATCAACCGGATCTCTCCGACTGTCCTCCTGCCAAAATCAAACGGGGTCAGGGAGAGTTGACGCTCGGCAGCGAGGGACCAATGGGCCGCATCCTGATCAAAGGGGAACCGGGCAATGGCATTATTCCAGAACTGGCCCCCTTCCTGGCGAATTTGTGATTCACAAACCAGGAAAAGGGGCGTTTTACGCCACGGAACTGGAAACCATTTTGCAGGAACACAACATTACGCACCTCTTAATCACCGGAGTCACAACTGAGGTGTGTGTCCAAACCACCATGCGTGAGGCCAACGATCGAGGCTATGAATGTCTGATGGTGGAAGATGCCACCGAAAGCTACCTCCCTGAATTCAAACAGGCCACTCTGGAAATGATCCGCGCCCAAGGCGGCATCGTCGGTTGGACAGCCACTGCAGAGCGAGTCCTGCAAGGCTTGAAGCAGGCAATATCCTGTAGGGGAAGTCATTAGTCGTTCCTGGCTATGGTTGTCTACGCCAGTTGTCTGCTGAAGCCATCTGCTGCTGAAGCCATTGTCCACCAAAGTGAATCAATGCAGGTCTTCTTCAGTTCCTCTAGACCAATTGAGCCACCTGATAGCGACTGGTGAGCCGATCAAGTTGTTGCACCAGCAGGCTGAGGAAGAGACCAACATCGGTGACCACGCCGATGGATTCGACCGAGCCACGATCGCTCAACTTTGTCACCACAGCAGGGTTGATGTCTACACAAACCATCTTCACACCAGCAGGAGTCATGTTGCCGACACCGATCGAATGCAGCATAGAGGACAGCATCAGGATCAGGTCTGCCCCTTCAATGAGGCGAGCGTACTCTTCCTGAGCTTTAATCAAATCCATTTGGGTGTCGGGTAAAGGGCCATCATCCCGAATAGATCCCGCCAGCACAAAGGGGATGCGATTCTTGATGCACTCGTACAGCACACCACTGGTTAGTACACCCTGTTCAACAGCATTAGCGATACTGCCACAGCGACGGATGGTATTGATCACTTTCAGGTGATGGCGATGGCCACCGTTGACAGATACACCCCGCTTCATATCGATTCCCAGGGAGGTGCCCATGATGGATTGTTCAATGTCATGAACGGCGATCGCATTGCCACCCAATAATGCCTGCACATATCCCTCGCGGATCAGACGAGCCAGGTGTTCACCACCACCCGTATGAATCACAACTGGGCCTGCCGTGACAACTACTTTGCCACCCTGATCACGAATCTGGCGCATTTCCCAGGCAATTTGTTCCACCACCAGTTCTACTCGCCGTTCACTGGAAACCCCGGAAGCCATAAAGCTGAATTCCTGGGTATTGCGTTGTTCGCGGGATTCGGTCTTGCGCACGGTACGAATGCCTTCCGTGCCAACAATCACCCGATCGCCGACTTGCAGATCGCGCAGGAGCTTGCATTGTGCAATTGGCCCCTGGGGCGTATTGCTGACGACGATCGCGCCATCCATGCGTTGTTTTTGGACTTTCACCCACTGACAATTCACCCGCACTTCGGTGGGATAGATGGTTGTCACATAGAAGTCGTCAGGAGCGACTCCGGGCAAGGTGACCGTTTCAGTGTTGATGTCACACACTTCTTGCGGCGGTGGAACAGCACCCAGATCAATCAGTTGCGACACCAGGGTTTCCATTACTTCATGGGAAGGAGCGGTGACTTTCACTTCGGCAGAAGACGTGCTTTGCCGCTGTTCTCCCAGATTGAAGTTGAGTACCTGGAAGCTACCGCCGCCTTCCACAATCAAGTCCAACGCCCGGTTAATTAGGCCAGAATCGAGTAAGTGTCCTTCCAGACGGAGAATCCGGCTTTCGATCGTGGCGATCGCACGGTGATCAGGTATGATCGGTTCTGTCACCCGCAGCGTCAAACATTTGGCTGCTCCTCCTGCTTTCAAAAACTCAGTCAAGGGAGTTTCCAGTACTTCAAAACCCGCTGTTTTCAGTTGCTGTTTCAGGCCATCCGTGGCTTTGTTCATAATCACAACCCGGTTGACATTCACCGCATTACAAGCAAAGTTCACGGCATCTTTTTCATCGACAATAATCCGTTTTTCCGCAGGTACCCGCAATTCAATCAAGCGGTTGGAGTAGGAATCAAACGCCGGGGGATAGTAGAGTAAATAGCCATCAGTGAGGGGACAGAAGCAGGTATCCAGGTGATAAAAGCGTTCGTCCATCAACCGCAGGGACAATACTTCAATGTCCAGCCACTTGGCCAGATAGGGGTGAGAATCCAGTTCTGAGCGAAAGCCATACCCAGCCCAAAGCCAGCGCCCCTCGCGATCGAGCAGCGCATCTCCAGCTCCTTCAAACGGTAAATCCTTGGGCAATTCATGGACGGTAAAGCCCTGTTCTACAAACCACTGTTTGAAAAACGGTTCTTCGCCCTGCCGTTCTTTGTGGAAGAACCGACTGAGTACCACTTCATTTCCCAAAACCAGTCCGGCATTGGCCGTGAACACCATGTCCGGCACCCCTGGTTGTGCCTTCACCAAATCGACTACCGCCCGGTCTTTGAGGATGTGATACAGCCCCTGCCACTGCTCCACAGCCCGATCTCGAGAGGACTTGTGAACATTCCCCTCCATCCAGGGATTAATCACATAGTCCACGTCGTAGTGGTCAGGTGCACACATCAAGAAGCGGATTGAAGAAGTCATAATACTTAAGCTCAGTAGAAGATTAAAAGAGCGAAACAGCGATAAGAAAAGGTCAACTTTTTATTCTATCAAAGTCAGATGAATACTGACCTGAACGAAACAGACAAATTGAGTGTACAAAGCAACGCCAGGCTACCGCGATCGCTAGCAGCCAGACCATCCAATTACTTAGAAAGCCACGAAGGTAGCACCCAGTTTTGTATCTAAAAAAACAATTTGCACCTTTGATTAAGATTTTTACTTTCCTCCAGTGAAGGGAGTTTGCCAGTAGTGCCAATTTTCCTTGTTGAAGGGCGATCGCCACTTGCGAATCAAAACGGACTCCAGTTTCTGGCGATCGCGGGTTTGAGTTGGTGCATTTGCCCAGAAACCAATATTGACCTTAACAGGAAAACCATGCGGACGGTGAGCTGAAATGTAATTGAGAATGTAGCGCTTACAGTCATGCTCCCTTTTCCATCGCTGATTCGATTTTACGGTTTCACCCACATAAAGCAAAATAGGCAGCTCGTGATCAATCACAAAATAAAGAGCTGCCACACCCAGGTCGGTAAATTTCCCTCGCCAAAATTCAGCATTTTGTTGAGGGAGGGTAAAAGGATCAATCCATTCAGCAATTTCATCCGCCGTCGGCAGTGAATCAAACAGGCTACCCTGTTGAGGTGTCTCCCCAACCTGCACCTGTTGCTGATATTGGAAAATCCGCTGCTTCCAGCTTTGCAGTGCCTCAGCACTCATTTGTAGCGGATCAACCTGCTGCCCCAAGTCGCTACCGGGCAGATCAGCGACAGAAAAGAGAGAAGGTTGATAGTGACTCAATCGCACACTCCAGCCAACACTAATCTGGGTAACGATAGCACAAGCCCTTGCAAATGCGTTAGGCACTCCAGAAAAATGGTAATCGATGCTCAAATGGAGATTTGAAAAAGGCGACGAACCAATCCATAGCATCCTGCTTAAGAACAGAACCTATTAATCCAAAATCGCCAATCCAAAATCCAAAATCGCTCTACTTTTTCTTCCCTTTAGCTTTTGGTTCTTCTGCTTGAGTAGGGGCAACTTTTTCTTTAAAGAGCTTACCGGCTGAAAATGCTGGAACAGTTGTTGCCGGAATTTGAATCGGCTCACCAGTACTGGGATTGCGGCCTTCGCGTGCCTGCCGTTGCCGTGCTTCAAACGTACCAAACCCAACTAAGGTGACTTTTTCCCCTGCTGAAACGGCTTCAATAATGGAATCTACAACTGCCGTTAACACAGCATCCGCCTCTTTCTTGGTGGTAGAGGCTTTAGCGGCGATTGCATCGACCAATTCACTCTTATTCATGGTAAATCTCTCACACTAGAGAATTGTGTGCAAAAATTATAGTGCAGCGTTTTAAAAACGGCGCAAAAATCCGGCCTATTAGTCGGTTGGTGGCAATAAACGCGAAACCGGTTTGTCTCTGCTCATCTGCCCTGTGTCGTTTGTGAATGGCTACTGACCCAATGACGCTCTCTACTTGTGCCGAATATATTCGTAAATCCCCAAGTAGTCCTTACCAGGGTAGTTCCAGGAGTAATCGTAATTCATCCCCTGGATGACTAACTTTTCGAACTCATCCGGGTAATGGTTCCACAAACCGATCGCCCGATCCATGGCTGACTCCAGCGCTCGATTATCCGTTTGATAGAACACATAACCGTTGCGTTCCTCCGGTAAATGAGTCTGGTCATAATCGCGATCGAACACCGTATTCACCAGACCACCTACCCCGCGCACGATCGGAACAGTACCATACTTCAGGCCGATCATTTGGGTAAGGCCACAGGGTTCGTAGTTGCTGGGCACTACAATCATGTCGGCTCCAGCATAGATCAGATGCGACAGTTCCTCGTTAAAGCCGATTTCCAGATGGACATTGGGGTTGTTGTTCAGGTGGTTCTTCTCATGCCAGAACCAGTTATTTAGTCCCTCTTCCGTCGCCGATCCCAGCAATACAAATTGCGCGTTCCGGTGCAGGGCATAGTAAACCGCATGATGCACCAGATGTACTCCCTTTTGATCATCTAACCGACCGATAAAGGCCACAATCGGCTTATCTTCATGGCTGAGCCAGAGCCGTTCCCGCAGAGCTTTTTTATTTTTGGCTTTGCCTTCCAGGTTGTCTTTTGAGTAATGGTAAGGAATGTAGCGATCGATCTCTGGATTCCAGAAGTCGGTATCAATCCCATTTAGCACACCGCCGAACTTGTGTTGATGCTGGTGCAAGGTATGTCCCAAACCATAGCCAAACTCCCCGTAATGGGCTTCCCAGGCGTGATGGGGAGAGACAGTGGTGACAAAGTTGGAATAGACAATGCCCCCTTTCATAAAGTTGAGAGCAAAAGGATTGAAGTTGTCGCGCAGGCGATCGTACTCAAAGTAATACTCCGGTCGATGCAACCCCGTCGCCTGGAGTATATTCAGCCCCGCAATTCCCTGATGTTTGAAGTTGTGAATGGTGTAGCAGACCCGCTGATAAGCCATGCCATGCCATTGATAAATCTCGTATAGCAGGACAGGTACCAAACCCGTTTGCCAATCGTGGCAGTGAATTACATCTGGCCTCTTGTTACTCTGCTGCATGAACTCCAGGGCCGCCTTACTGAAGAAGGCAAAACGCATGGTATCATCATTGCTACCGTAGTAATAGCCGCGATCGAAAAAGCTGTCTTGGGAATGTGGCTCAACGAAGAAGCAAAGCCGTCCATGCACCCAGCCACAATAGACAGAACAGTGAATCCGTCCATCGTACCAGGGTACATACAAATCTTGGTAGGCCATGTGCAAGCCCCAGATATGGTCATACCGCATACAGTCATACTTGGGCAGAATGATTTCGACTGTATGCCCTCGATTTTCCAGTTCTCGGCTGAGTCCATAAACGACATCACCCAAACCTCCCGCTTTAATGACCGGAGCACATTCAGAAGCGATCTGGATGATGTACATATTTATTCCTCGCTCAAATAAAACAATCTCCTAACTTCACAAAAGTATACACCCAGTAAAACCCCTTCACGTCTCTCCAAAAGAAGCAACCAATGCTGGATAGAGAGGAGGAAGTGAAGGGCGGGAGGGTGGCTCTTCACTCTTTCACAGCTTTTATATATTGATGTCTCAGCAATAGGGCCAGATTGATTTGCTTGATGATCCAGTACAGTCCAGCGATCACAGCAAAGCCCAAAATCATAAAGAAGAGTGGCTGGGGATCGAGAAAAGTATCGGCAACGCTGCGAACGACACGATGGGGACGGGTCATCAAATCCCAACTGTTGAATCGTTCGATACGGCCTAAATAGACCCCGATCGCGCTCAACCCATGTAACAACAACTCACCTTGTAGCACCCAATGAGCAAGTCCCTGTCGCTTCAGGTAGTCTCCCAGGTTAATTAAAGACAGCACGTAAGCTTCAAAGCCAATCCCAATGAACAGCACATATTTAGGAATGATTACCAGAGTGTTGAACAACAGTGAATCCGTACTTTGGATATCAAACACCAGATGAATCAGATCGGTTAGGACATAGGGGGCATTGGGCAGAAAGGCAACAAATAAAAACAGTCCCATCCACCAGAGGACTAAACACTGTTTAGCAGTTTGAAATAGCCAGAAACTGAGAACCAAGGGGATCAGCGCCAGAAACAAGTTCCACGTCATCCAGCGACTTGAGAGGGGAAGCAGATACCAGAGATTCATCCAGGTCATCATCTAAAGTCCGGGTAGGATCAAAAGGGTTCTATAGCGTCGATCCGGTTTTAACT
>NZ_JBRAGO010000031.1:0-42596 GCF_052746595.1 Leptodesmis sp. | reverse complement strand
TGCGTTTCATCCCCGGCTTAAAAGACCGGGGTTCTCACGCGAGTTTTCTATAGTCTCGCATACTATGGCAACAAGCTTCACCAAGCAAGAATAGGGGTTTGCTATGACTGTGATAGAGACGAGATAGAGTCACAAGTGTGGTGACAATTTCATGGTGATGCTTCCATCTGATACCCAGATAGCGTTCTAGTGCTTGCTTCAAACATCGTCGTGATCTATGGGTTGATCGTTTGTATGGACCATTCTAAGGCATCATTCAAACAATACAGATAGCGATTTTGCGGATCGCCCCGCAGTTCTAGATGATCAACCTGGTGAGGCTGCAACAGTAGCAAGCAAAAGTGGGATAAGGGTGTAGCAGGGTCAGGAAGTGGAGCATTAAAGCCATCGGCGTTTCTGGGCTTACCAGGATGAGGCCAGGTAAACTGAGTCCGGGCAGCATCTGATAGTGCCTGCCACAATCGCTGTCTAGCCTGCTGCAAACCTGGATCGGGATGAGCCTCTGACACCAAAATCAGTGATCCGGAAAGGCGGAATTGTTCGCGAGTATGGGGAAAATACCAGCACACTTCTCCCCAAGGATGGTGATCAATGTTAGCCACCTTCTCGCTGCGGGCATCCGTAACAAACTGTAACTGATCCGTCTTTTCCAAAAATCCCCGAAAAACTACCGTTCGGTTTGCTGGAGAACCATCAGGCCGAACCGTTGCCAGTTGCACATAGCGGGCATAGACCAGCGATCGGTTACGGTGTAAGGCACGCGCCAGAGGCGATCGCCAGGGAGCCAGAGCCATTACTGCTCCATCCACCAAGGAACGAAGTAGCGGGCATCCCGCAGGCTATCATCCAGAGCTTTGTAACTCGGCTCATGACGGCCCACCAGTTCCCAGAAATCCTTGGAATGGTTGAGGTGAATTGTGTGACACAGTTCATGCACCAGGACGTAATGCACCAACTCGCTGGGTAGGAACAGAAGTTTACAATTTAAGCTCACTGTCTTGCGAATTGAACAGCTTCCCCAAATTGTCTTTTGCTGCCGAATTGAAACCTGATCAAATGGTAATTTGAGTTTTTTGCTCACCATTTGCAACCAGGGGGGAAGATGCAACCGGGCTTTGTGAGCGATCCACTGTTGAAGTGCGGCTTTGCAGTAATCGGCATCTGCCGTATTACCCTGCAGGATTAGCACTGAGTTGGGCCGCTCTTGAATAGCAATTCCCTTCCGTCGGGTAGGGTGATACTCCACTTGCCAGGTTTCAGCGATCGCCTGCAGTACAATCTGCTGTGGCTGCTCAACCAGCACATCAGTTCCGACTAAAGCTTGCTGAGTCGCCATGCGCCGGGAGACTCGCTCAATCCAGCGCTGCTTTCTTTGCAAAATCTCAGGGATACGCTTCTGATCAAATCCCTTAGGAACAACAACTTCCAAATCTCCTTTAATAGACATTTTTAAGGAGATGTGTTTTGCTTTGGAGCTTTCTCGAACGGTATAGTCTAGCGACATCTCACTGGATGGAATAACGGCGCTATCCACCTATCATGCCTCAAATTCGTCCGTTGTAGGTGTACCCATTGGGAGTTTTTGGAATTTTAGTCGTTTGCCGACAATTCAGTACGGGCAAAAGCCTTTACACTTGATGAAAATGTCTTAAACGTGGGCATAGAAGACTATTTACCCATGCGCTCTCAACTTCCCCAGCAATTTACCCTGCGTCAGGCAATGACCAGCGATATCACCTGGGCTGCCCCTCTATTGTTTTCCTCTGGTCCAGCCCTCTTCAGCTACATTTTTGCCTCGCCACCGGATCAGACCCAGGAAATTTTGAGCGAAGCCTTCAAGCAACCTGATCATGCCTTTAGCTACGAGTATACGCAGGTGGTTGAAGTCGAAGGGCAGCCTGCTGGATTAATGGTGGGTTATTCCGGTACTCTCAAGCGCCAGGTGGATGAAAAAGTACACTTTGTCATGGCCCGGATTCTCCCGCTAATGAAGTTACCTAAAATCCTGGTCAATGTGGCCGACCTTAGCCGGATCAAACAAGATGTGCGGATGCAGGACTATTACGTCTTAAGTCTGGGGGTCTTGCCAGAGTTTCGCAATCAGGGGTTAGGTAAGCAACTTCTTAAACAGGCTGAATTACAGGCCAGCAAAACATCCTGTCGATCGATTTGCCTGGACGTAACCTTCAATAATCATGCGGCCCAGGTGTTATTGAAAGGTAGAGGTTACAAAGTAGTTTGCAGCAAAACAACGGATCGATTCGAGCGAATGACCCGTGCGGGAGGGTTACACCGAATGGCTAAAGCCCTGGACAGTTAAGGGCTAGGAATTAAGAGGCAACCTTTTAATATTTATTAAGAAAAGAGAAATGCTCATTAATGAAAGAGAGCCAGCAAGTACCCAGGACGGGTATTGTATGTGAAACTCATTGAATATGAAATGATTGAGGGTTCCCAGAGGTTGCCGTAGGCGAAACAACAGGCATCCCGACCGGAGGAGCAGGAGCGGACATGGGTGGGTTAAAGGCAGGCTGTGATGGAGCATGAGAGCTAATCTGCACCACATTAGGAGTGAACAGGAAAATATTTTCTCCCAGGCGCTCCTGATGGCCATCGATCGCAAAGACACCGCCCGCAACAAAATCTACCGATCGTTGGGCTTGGTCGGGATCCATGAGCATCATATTGAGTACGACAGATTTCCGTTCCCTTAAAAGCCTGACGGCCTGAGGAATTTCTTCAAACGAGCGAGGTTGCAGAATTACAACTTCAGAGATACCGGCCCGGTTTGGCATCCCAATCACATTATTAGCGGGTGGAGTCGATCGCTCACGAGATAACATCGGTTGTTCCTGCATGGTTGGATCCTGCAAATAGTCTTCATCCCCGTACTCGTAATCGTAATCGGTTTCATCAAACTGCTCGTTGAAACCAAACGAGTCCCATACTCGCTGAAAAATATTCATGACAACCTCTGTTCAGAGATTAGTTCACCCGTATGTTAGTTCGCTCGTTTCATTTATTGTAGGTGCTAAATAGAAAAAAGCAAAGCAAGCAAACCCATGCGGGTTAAAGCATTTCCTGTGTATTGACACGATAGTAGACGATAAATCTGAAGTTGGAAAAAATTTCCCACCGGAAGCTGTTTTTCTAAACGGACAGGTTCATGACGGAACGGTAATAGTACTCAAGGGGATTAGGAGTGGATGGGCGATCGCCCATCCACTGGCTACGCTCAAACAATTGTTGCCGTAGAGCCTCCACTGACAGGGTAAGCACTTGTCCATCCGCTACAATGCGATCTCCCCTCACCCAGACACTATCCACAACCTGAGTAGGCCGCCCCAAGACGAGCAAGCCAATGGGATCCGTCCGGGGGAGTAATGATAATTGAGTTAAGTCATACAAGACCAGATCCGCCTGTTGACCAACCCCAAGAGAACCAACTTCATTCGCCAAACCTAAGCCTGTTGCCCCCCCTAGAGTTGCCATCTCGATCGATTTTCGCGGGGTCATCCAGGAGCGATAATCAGGGTCGGTTACATTGTGCAGCATCGTCCCCAGTTTGATGGCTTCCAGCAGATCTTGACTATCATTACTGGATGCGCCATCACACCCAAACGTCACATTTACTCCGGCTTTCAGGTAGCTCAAAACAGGAGCCAAACCACTTCCTAACCGCAAATTACTGAGGGGATTGTGGACAACGGTAGATTGAGTCTCAGCCAGAATTGCAATGTCTGTTTCATCTAACCAGACGCAATGTGCCAGAGAGGTGCGAGAACCCAGGAACCCTAAATCTTTCAAATGCTCAACCGCGCTTCGTCCATACTTTTCACTGGCTAGCAGTTTTTGTGCTTTAGTTTCTAGCAAATGCGAATGACGGCAGAGATGGTAGCGCTCGCTCAACTCTACCAGGCCTTTGAACAGCGCATCGGAGCATAACTGCGGCCCGGTCGGAGCCACCATAATGGAAATGCCTTGCTCCGGACGGTGAAACTGTTCCACAACCTCTTGCATGAACTGAATCAGAAATTCGGTGGAATAGGGGCATGATTCCTGGAGGAGGGATCTACCCCTTGCAGGCAGGCTAGCTGTTAAAGGTTCATCTTGAAGCAAAGGGCCAATAAAGGCGCGAATGCCCACCTCTCGATAGGCCTTCACGACTGCTGCGATCGTCTCTAACTCTTGTCCCGGAATCAAAACCAGGTGATCCACTACAGTGGTTCCTCCAGACAACAGAGTTTCTACCGCCGTTCCTAATGCGCTTAGGTAAATTTGCTCTGGATCTAGAGGGGTAAATTTATACAGTTCGGCTAACCAGAGTTCTAAGGGCAGGGGAGGAATACACCCTCGCTGCCACAGTTCGGAAGAATGGGTATGAGCATTAATAAATCCGGGAAGCAGTAACTTATCTCGTCCGTCTACTGCGCTCCCCACCAAGTCTAGTCCAGGGGAAATGCTAGCAATTCGTCCTGCCACAATCTGAACATCAACAATCTCATACCCACCCCTGGATGGAACCAAGGCATTTTGAATGGTGAAATCCACGAGGCTTCAGTCCTTACAAATTTTTTCGTATTCTCGCAGATCCATTCCCGGCCAGCTATCCACCAACTGGGTGAACTCCATCTTTGGTTAGACCCAGCGAGTCAGTTGCACCCGGTAACGATCCTTTTTGGTAACAGCAACTTCTCCCACTTCCACTCGACCTTTCCCCCGGATGGCAATCAGATCGCCAGATTTCATCGGATGGCTGGCACTGGTGATTTCCTTCCAGTTTACGCGCACGTCCCCTGCATTAATCATCTCAGCCATTTTATTACGAGACATGCCAAAGCCAGCCGACGCGATCGCATCCAACCGCATTGATGCTTCCACTGTTGTCAGTTCTTTTTTCCTAGGCTCTCGGATCTTGAGCTCACTCAACTCAATGCGACGGGTTTTAACTGGAACCGATCGCACCTGAGTCAAATTCATTTCCAAAAATTGGGCTATTTCCGGGACGACGATCGCCTGCGCTCCCCGCTCTCCCAGCACCAGAATATCACCTACCTTTTCCCGCACAATTCCAGTTCCCAACAGAGCCCCCAAAAAGTCACGGTGAGTGGCGGGATCAAAGAGAAAATTGCCAGCAATTTCCAGGGCCGTGAGAGCAACGGAGTCATTATTCAGGAGTAGTTCAGCACGGGCGATCGCTATTCGCTGTCGTTCCGCTTGAGGATAACCACCCCAAGCAATCAGGTGGACTTCCGTTAATCGGCTAAATGCTTCCCGCACTTCTGCCAGTTCCGGAGGAGACAAAAAATCTGTTGCTACTACATCCCAGGTTTTAATCGCCTGCTCAGCCTGATCAATCACTCGCGCTACAGCTTCGCGATTCTCAACTCCCTTCAGCAAATCGTCCCTGGGTAACATACCTAAACGGTAGATGGTTGATTGCTACTTTCAGCAGCCAGTTGTTCCAATCGCTCTTGCTGATCCTGGGAAATGCAGGTTTGAATCAAATCTTCCAAATCCCCTTCCAATACTGGAGCCAGAGAAAAGTTTTGGTTTAACCGATGATCAGTCACTCGGTTGTCTTTATAGTTATAAGTCCGAATTTTTTCCGATCGGGAACCCGTTCCTACCTGCATCCGACGAGCCGAAGTCACAGCTTCCTGCTGCTCTTGCAGTTTCATTTCATAGAGTTTGGCCCGCAAAATTTGCATCGCCCGTTCCCGGTTCTGCAACTGCGATCGCTCTTCCATACACTTAATCCGAATTCCGGTGGGTTTGTGGGTCAGGTCTACCGCCGTTTCCACCTTGTTGACATTCTGCCCCCCTGCACCACCCGATCGCATCGTGGTCATTTCAATGTCTTTAGGATCAATGTGAATTTCCACATCATCCACTTCTGGCATCACTGCTACAGTTGCCGTAGAGGTATGGACTCGACCCTGCGCTTCTGTGACGGGAACTCGCTGTACTCGATGCACTCCCGCTTCAAACTTCAGCTTGCTGTAGACGCGATCGCCCTGTACTTCTAGGATGACTTCCTTGAAGCCCCCCATATCTGCCAGAGACTCACTCACCAGCTTCACCCGCCAGCCCTGACTCTCAGCATATTTGGAATACATTCGGAGTAAGTCACCCGCCCAGATACTGGCTTCATCACCACCTGTACCCGCCCGGATTTCCAACATGATGTTTTTGTCATCGTTGGGATCACTAGGCAGCAAGAGGATTTTCAAGCGCTTCTCCAGTTCCTGCAACTTCTGTTCCAGATCCTGCACCTCCAGAGCCGCCATCTCCTGCAATTCCGGATCACTCCCAGCATCCTTGAGAATCTGCCGTGCCCCTGTTAACTCTTCCTGGGAACTCTTCCAGGTCTCATAGGTCGAAACCACTTCTTCCAGGGAAGAACGAGCTTTGGCAACCCGCTGAAATTCAGACGGATCCTTAGCAACATCAGGATCCGCCAGTCGGCGGGTTAACTCATTAAAAGTTTGCTCAACAGATTGCAGCTTATCTAGCAGATACGCTTCAGCCATAGGGGAGTACTCAGTCAGGACGGAAAGATGGTTAGAACTACTGTAAAATCAACGCTCAGCCAGAGAGAAATTACCAGCTTCAGCCGATCCGTCCAGCTAACCCTTTTTCTTCCCTTGGGACTGAGAGGACTCGCTATCACCTTCCATCATGCCGTACTTCCGCAGGAAGCGTTCCACACGACCTTCGGTGTCAATAATCTTTTGAGTTCCGGTAAAGAACGGGTGATTCCCTGACCACACATCTACATGCAGTTCAGGCTTAGTAGAGCCAACAGTCATTACTACTTCACCATTACAGTAGACTTTGGCTTCCGGATACCATTGGGGATGAATATCAGACTTAGGCATGGATTTCTCTCAAATTTCAGTTCTAACTAGATCAATTCTAACGATCCCAGGAGGATAGCAGCAGGGTAAGCAGGATTTAGCGCTTAGAGTACTGAGGTGCTTTCCGGGCTTTCCGCAAACCGTACTTCTTTCGCTCCTTAGCGCGAGGATCACGGGTTAGGTACCCTTCGATCTTCAAAGGCTTGCGATTATCAGGATCAAGCTGGCACAGGGCACGAGCTACCCCCAAACGAACTGCATCAGCCTGTCCCGTCAATCCACCTCCATGAGCCGTCACGAGAACATCGTAGTCTTTGTCCAGACCCAGGGTTTCCAGGGGGGCTTTGGCGGCTGAAAGATAATCGGGGTTGAACTGAAGGTACAAATCACCAGGCTTGCCATTAATGATGAGCTGACCATTACCAGGAACCAATCGCACTCGCGCAACAGCCGACTTCCGCCGCCCGGTACCCATATACATCACACGTCCTTCTGTTGCTTGCATTAAGCCTGTCCTCCAGGAATAGTATTAATTTCAAGGGTTTGAGGTTTTTGAGCTTGATGGGGATGCTCTGGGCCTGCGTAAACTTTCAGCTTGGTAAACAGTTGCCGTCCCAGGGTGTTCTTAGGCAGCATTCCTTTAACGGCTTGTTCAATAATCCGTTCAGGAATCCGGGCCTGCAGCTTATCAAAGGTCTCCACCTTCATCCCACCAGGACGCCCCGAATGACGACGGTACAGTTTTTGAGTCCGCTTTTTGCCCGTGATGTCAACCTTTTCGGCATTCACCACAATGACAAAATCGCCAGTATCGATGGAAGGGGTGTATGTGGGCTTATTCTTACCACGCAAAATACAGGCAATTTCGCTGGCCAAACGACCGAGGCGTTGATCCGCTGCATCGACAACGTACCAGTTGCGCTCTATAGAATCTTGAGGAGGGAGATAGGATTTGTTCATGACCGTAGTACTTGAAAGACAAAATCAATCGACAAAACAGACTTTTAGGAGACGTTAGATGGCCAGACTGGAGGGTTCAACAGCAGGAAAGACAAAGGTTGGTTGAGTGTCGAACCAAATCTCTGAAGGGAAAGGAAATTCTGGGTATCCCACTCGCAAGAGACACAATCCCTGAGCAGGTGCAGCATACTTGACTTCTTCTCGTCGCTGTTCTGCCCAGAGCGCAGTAAAACTGGTAGGCGATCGTAATCCTCGTCCCACCTGCACCAACAACCCAACCAATAATCGCATCATTCCGTATAAGAAACCACTGGCCTGCACCTCAATGGAGATCAATGGCCCCTGGCGCTTACACTCTGCCTCCTGCACATCCACCCAGGAATGGGGGCGTTTGGAACCTGCTCGATGAAACGCGGCCAGATGGTGGCGGCCAATCAAAGGATTCAACGCTTCTTGAATCAACCTTTCATCCAAGGGCTCATGATAGTAATGCCACGAGAATGGTCGAATGAACAGATTGGGGCGAGACTCGGTATACAGCAAATAGCGATAGCGCCGCCATAGAGCTGAGAATCGAGCATGCCAGGTTGGACTTACCGCTGCCGAAGCCCGCACCAGAATATCTTCTGGCAAACGAGCATTGAGAATATCGACCCATCGATGAGCCGGAACTATCAAGGGAGCATCAAAATGAGCCACCTGAGCGGCTGCGTGAACGCCTGTATCCGTTCGTCCAGCGCCATGAATCCGAATGGGTTGACCCAATACATTGGCGATTGCCTTCTCCAACTCCTCCTGCACCGTCCGATGCTTGGGCTGCCACTGCCACCCATGAAAATGAGTGCCCCGATACTGCAGAACCAGGGCAACTCGCTGAGTGGGTTGTGATGCCGCAGAAATCATGTCAGGTTAGCTCAATGATAGCCATCTCAGCATTATCGCCGCGACGAGGAACGGTACGGATAATGCGGGTATATCCACCGTTGCGATCGCCATAGCGGGATCCGGCCTGTTCAAACAGGGCATGAACCAACTGCTTGTCATACAGGTAGCCCATCGCCTGACGACGAGCCGCCAGAGAACCATCCTTCGCCAAAGTGATCATGCGATCGGCCTCAGACCGAACCGCTTGAGCACGTACTTTGGTAGTTTTAATCCGACCATTGCGGATTAACTCCGTGGTCAGCGCTCTCAGGAGAGCCTTCCGCTGGTCAGCGGGTTTGCCCAATTGCGGGACACGACAACGATGACGCATAGTTTTCTAACTTAAAATATGGCAGACAAAAACGGATATAAGGGGCTGAACAACCCGCAATTAATGATTGTTCTTAGAAGATTTTTCTTGAGGCAGGGTAATTCCCAGGCGCTGTTGCAAGGCTTCCACAACTTCCTCGGCTGATTTCGCCCCAAAGTTCTTGATTTCCAGCAAATCTTCCTGGCTGTAATCCAGCAAATCTGCGACGGAATTGATTTGCGCACGCTTCAGACAGTTGTATGCCCGAACAGAAAGTTGCAACTCTTCGATCGGGATTTGATTCGTGGGATCGTTATCTTCGTCATCCTCTTTATCGAGAGGTTCGATCGTAATCTCTTTCAGAGGATTGAACAGATCTACAAGAATGTTAGCTGCCTGACTGAGCGCTTCCTGGGGAGTCAGACTGCCATTTGTCCAGACCTCCATAACCAGGCGATCTTTCTCCATCGCATCGCCCACACGAGCATCTTCAACGGAGTAGTTGACCTTCCGTACAGGCATGAAGACAGAATCGATTTGCATGAAGTCCAGAGCCGTCGAGTCATCCCGCCCTTTATCTACAGCCCGATAGCCTTTGCCCTTCTCAATTCGAAATTCCATTTCCAGCGCTGAGTTCGGAGAAAGAGTCGCAATATATTGAGAAGGATCAACCAACTCAACATCTGAGGGCAACTCAAAATGCTCAGCCGTTACTGTCATCGGACCTTGAACTAGAAGCCGCCCAATTTGGGGTTGAGAAGAATAGCTCTTTAACACAACCTTCTTCATATTTAGGAGAATATCCAGGACATCCTCCCGCACCCCTGGAACGGTGGCGAACTCATGACTAACACCTGCAATCCGAACAGCTGTAATGGCGGCTCCTTCCAGATTGGAAAGCAGCACCCGTCGGAGCGCATTCCCTAAAGTTATGCCTTGCCCCCGCTCTAATGGCTCAATCACGAACCGACTAATTTGACTGCGATCTCTGTCGTCAGTTTTTGTATCTAAACACTCGACTTGAAACTGTACCACTGAGCCACCTCTCCCTGTAATAAGGTAAATACCTTACAAACCCGCAAAACCCCAACCAGGCAATATTCAACACTCTTTAAGCCCACAGATTGTACGCATATCATGAAGAGCTTAAACAAGGATCGCAATTAAACCCGTCTCCGCTTCGGAGGACGACAGCCATTATGGGGAATGGGGGTCACATCCCGAATCAAGGTAATTTCCAGCCCCGCTCCCTGAAGTGCACGAATCGCTGTCTCACGACCGGCTCCAGGGCCGCTTACCATCACTTCAATTTGACGCATTCCCTGGTCAGAGGCACGACGAGCGGCGTTTTCTGCAGCGGTTTGAGCCGCAAATGGAGTTCCTTTTTTGGCTCCTTTAAATCCACTGGAACCTGCAGAAGCCCAGGAAATGACTTCCCCATTGGTATCGGAAATCGTGACGATCGTATTATTGAAGGTGGACTGAATGTAAGCCACCCCGTTGGGCACATTTTTCTTCTGTTTACGCGGCCCAGTGCGCTTGGTTGGTTGTCTTGGTGCCATCGCTGAATCTCTGAATAAATAGCTTTGTCAGGTTTTATTTCTTACCGGGAGCCTTCTTCTTACCGGCAACGGTGCGGCGACCACCCCGACGAGTTCGAGCATTCGTGCGCGTTCTTTGTCCTCTCACTGGAAGCCCTAACCGATGACGACGACCGCGATAGGTGCCAATGTCCATCAACCGTTTGATGTTCATCGATTCCAATCGCCGCAGGTCACCCTCCACCTCATAGTTCCCTTCAACTTCTGCTCTTAAAGCGGCTACATCGGCATCACTTAAGTCCTTAACGCGAGTATCTGGGTTCACCCCCGTCGCCTCTAAAATCGCTTTAGAGCGGGTAGGCCCAATACCATAGATATATCTCAGACCAATTTCAACTCGTTTGTCTCGAGGCAGGTCTACTCCGGCAATCCGTGCCACGCTACTCTCCCCTAGTTCTGCTCACTTCTATAAAAAACTCTAGAGACAGTTACTTACTGGAATGTAAGGTAAAGCCTCAAAACACTAACCCTGACGTTGCTTGTGCTTGGGGTTAGAACAGATCACCATAACCCGACCCTTGCGTCGGATCACCCGGCATTTCTCACAAATTTTACGAACCGATGCTCGAACTTTCATTGTCTCTAGACTGCGCTACAAACTCAATATGCTATCAATTTAAAAACCTTTTGTCAAATCTTCTTAGGTAATCCGGGAAGCTATCTACTTCTTATTACGCAGCCGATAGGTGATGCGGCCTTTGGTCAGGTCGTAGGGAGTCAGTTCCACCTTGACCCGATCGCCCGGAAGAATTTTGATGTAATTTCGCCGAATTTTGCCCGAAATATGCGCCAGCACGTTGAATCCGTTGTCTAAATCGACCCGGAACATGGCGTTAGGCAAAGACTCTGTAACTGTCCCTTCCATCTCAATCAGATCTTGTTTTGACAAATTGAACCTCCTACTTTTTGCTGCGACACTATAAACAAACCTAGACTAAAACAACCTTCTTGAAGCAATCTCCTCTTTGAGTCTAGATCATTTCTTTAGAAAACCTCTTGACATAGAGACGAGCAGAACGGTTTGCCTTCAATTGGTCAAACTTTCTGCTCGTTTCAACTCAACCGTTGTCAGATTTAGACCAGTGCCTTCAGATCCGCCGTCACCTCCTCTATCGGTTGATGACCGTTTACCGAAACCAGCTTTTCGCGCTGATGGTAAAACTCAATCAGCGGAGCCGTTTGCTCCCGGTAAACCTGCAACCGCTGGCGAATCACTTCCTCGGTATCATCGGCCCGCCCTCGCCCCAGCAACCGAGCGACCAATACCTCATCCGGTACTTCCAGATTGATCACGTTGTCGTAATGATGGTTAATCTTTTGCAGCAGGGTATCCAGGTATTCAGCCTGAGAGACATTGCGGGGGAAGCCATCGAGAATCCAGCCTTTCTGAGCATCTGGCTCATTCAGACGCTCCCGGATCAGATCCATCACCAGACTATCGGGAACCAAATCTCCCCGATCCATGTAGGCTTTAGCCTGAACACCCAGAGGGGTCTGGTTAGCGACCGCTGATCGCAAAATGTCGCCGGTCGAGATATGTGGAATTCCGCAGAGATCCGCTAATGTCTTGGCCTGAGTTCCTTTGCCTGCTCCTGGAGCACCGATAAAAATGAGGCGAGGCACTATTGATTCACCATTCCTTCGTAACGTTGTGAGATGACATAAGTCTGAATTTGCTTTGCAGTATCGATCGCCACACCCACAACAATCAGCAGGGAAGTAGCTCCAAAGCCCTGAAAGGTAGTCACACGAGTTGCACTTTCTACGGCAGTCGGCACGATCGCAACTAAGCCTAAGAAAATTGCCCCCAGAAAGGTTAAGCGATTCAGGACTCGCTCAATATAATCACTGGTCGCTTTACCGGGACGGATCCCTGGAATACTGGCTCCCATTTTCTTCAGGTTTTGCGATAGATCTACAGGATTAATCACCAGGGAAGTCCAGAAATAGCTGAAGAACAGAATCAACAGCAGATACAAACCAACATACAGCCAAGGAGCTTGACCTCTGGGACTCAAGTAATTGGCAACCTGAGCCAGCATGGGATTTTTGGTGAACTCTGCGATGTAAACGGGCAAAAACAATACGGCAGAGGCAAAAATGATCGGCATTACCCCGCTCTGGTTCAGGCGGAGAGGCAGGTAACTACTGCGTTCCAGGTAAGTCTTGCGGCCAACCTGACGACGCGCGGAAATGATAGGAATGCGTCGGGTGCCTTCCTGCACAAACACAATCCCGATAATCATCACCAGAAATACAAGCATCAAGATAATAATGCCACCCACCAGACTGCGATCGCCCGTTTGCGCCAGTTCCAGGGTTTGACCCAGCGATCGAGGGAGACCCGAAACAATGCTGACCACAATCAACAGTGAGGCTCCGTTGCCAATCCCCCGCTCGGTGATCAACTCACCTAGCCACATCACAAACATAGAACCAGCAGTCAGTGCCAGAGCCGTTGCAGCAATAAAGGGAATCAACGCAGTCGGACTCAGGGCTGCACCACTTTGAGTCACAAATGCGAGTCCTCCGGTGGCAGCTTTTTGAGCGGTGATGAGCTCACCATTGATCCGGGCGGCTCCACTATTCACAATCCACCAGGCCAAACCAATACTTTGGATGACGGCCCATCCTAAGGCGACGTAGCGAGTAATTTGAGAAATCTTACGTCGTCCGGCTTCACCTTCACTTTTTTGCAGGTTTTCCAGAGAGGGAATGGCCGCCGTCAGCAACTGAATAATGATCGAGGCGTTGATGTAAGGCAGAATCCCCAGAGCAAAGATACCCAGAGAACGCAGGCCACCTCCCGCAAAAATATCCAGAAAGCTGATCACCGGGTTGTTTTGAACGCTGTTGGCAAAGGCATTGCGGTCAATGTCTGGGATGGGCAGGAAAATTCCCAGACGCACCAGGATCAAAATTCCGATCGTAAGCAGTACCCGTCCCCGCAGACCAGCCGCTTGAGCCATCTGGGCAAATGTCTCTTGAGCACTGGGCGTCTTATCTCGGCTAACGACCATGAAAGATTCCTCTTAAATCAATCTATGTATTCTTTAATGATCAAAGTTCCTCAGCAAATTGCCAAGGAACACTTGCAAAAAGGTCAGAGATGAAGATTGCTGGCGATCCCACGCCTTGCATCACTAACCCTCAATGACCTCACAACTGCCTTTTGCTGCCTCAATCTTAGCGCGAGCAGTGGCGGTAAAGGCAGCCGCCTTCACGGTTAAGGGCACACTCACGTCACCCCCACCTAGCACTTTCAATGCCCCATTTTTTGCAGTAGTGACAATCCCAACTTCCAGCAACGATTCAAGCGTCACTTCGGTATTAGCGGGTAAATCTGCCAAATCGCTCAGATTCACGATCGTATAGGTGGTGCGGTTCACTAGCGGAAAGTGCTTGAGTTTCGGCAACCGACGGTACAGAGGGGTTTGACCTCCTTCAAATCCCGGACGAGTCGGACGGCCAGAGCGGGACTTTTGTCCCCGCATTCCAAAGCCGCAGCTTGCTCCTTGACCTGCCGAAATCCCCCGTCCTACCCGGCGACGGCGTTTTTTGGAACCTTCCTGTGGTACTGCGTCACTCAGTCTCATGGTTGTTTGCCTTCCAATCTTATATGGAACAATTTGAATGGCTCGAATGGCGATCGCTTTGAGCAGTTTTCAGTCAACCTGAATCAGGCGTACAGATTCTCGACTGGAATACCCCGTTCTTCGGCAACCTCTGAGAAAGTTCTCAGCGTTTCCAGTGCATCTACAGTAGCGCGAGCATTGTTGAGCGGATTATCAGAACCCAGTTGTTTCGCCAGCACATTCTTCACGCCAGCCAGTTCCAGTACAGTGCGCACCGACCCTCCCGCAATTACCCCCGTACCAGGAGCCGCAGGCCGCATCATCACTTTCGCACCGCCCCCTTCACCCGTTGTGGGGTGTGGAATGGAATTGTTTTTGGTCAAAGGCACATCTACCAGATGCTTTTTACCATCGGCAACACCTTTCTTCACAGCCCCAATTACATCTGCAGCCTTACCTACGCCAACACCAACCTGTCCGCGTTCATTCCCGACAATCACAACTGCCCGGAAACTCAACTTTTTACCGCCTTTGACAACCTTTGTCACCCGTTTGATTTGAACGACCCGCTCTTGCCAGTCGGCTTCCTTCTCACGAGCTTTAGCTTTTTTACGATCCTTCGCCATAGTGTTGCATCCTTAAAACTCCAGTCCAGCTTCACGAGCAGCATCCGCCAGTGCCTTAACGCGACCGTGGTACAAGTTACCGCCGCGATCGAAAACCACCTGCTTGATGCCTTTTTCCAGCAACCGTTCTGCCACCAATTTACCTACTTGGCTAGAAGCGTCACAGTTGGAACCACTATCCAGATCTTCCTTAAGGGATGGATCCAGGGTGGAAGCAGATGCCAATGTATGATGCTGGGTATCATCGATCGCTTGAGCATAGATATGCTGATTCGATCGAAAAACAGCCAGCCGAGGACGGTCTGCGGTTCCAGAAACCTTGCGACGCACCCGACTATGGCGACGACGGGTTGATTCTTTACGAGTTACTTTCATGGCTTATTTCTTCCCTGCCTTACCTGCCTTACGCTTGACGACTTCACCTGCATAGCGAATGCCTTTGCCCTTGTAGGGTTCGGGGGGACGAACGGCCCGGATACGAGCAGCAGTGTTACCAACGATTTCTTTATCAATACCGCTGACGATTACGTTGGTATTGTTTTCAACTGCCATTTGAATGCCATCGGGCGGTTCAATCTGAATTGGGTGACTGTAACCGACGTTCAGGATCAAATTCTTACCCTGCACCTGAGCCCGATAACCTACACCAATAATTTCCAGACGGCGTTGGAATCCCTGAGACACCCCTTCGACCATATTGGCCACCAGCGTCCGGCTCAATCCGTGTCGCTGACGGGCAACCCGGGAATCATCCCGACGTTTAACCAAGATTGTTTCACCTTCCTGAACCACCTCCACTTCAGCAGGCAGTACTCTAGAAAGCTCTCCTTTGGGACCTTTAACGGCAACGGCTTGGCCATCAATGGAGACCGTTACCTTATTGGGAATACTAATGGGACGTTTACCGATACGCGACATAACTGCCTACTCCTACTACTGTGAACGCTGAATGGTTTGTGGGGTCTCATTCCTCGTCCTGAAATTCTGCACTACCAGACGTAGCAGAGAACTTCGCCACCCAAACCCTGACGGCGGGCTTCACGATCTGTCATGACGCCACTGGAGGTGGAGATGATGGCAATGCCAATCCCTCCCAGCACCCGTGGCAATTCCTTACGGTTTGAATACACTCGGAGTCCTGGCTTGCTGACCCGTTTCAAGCTAGTAATGATAGGACGCTTACCTTTCCCTTTGTACTTGAGGGAAACAACGAGGTGCCGACTGACACCTTCGCCCACTTCTTCAAAGTCCGTAATGAAGCCTTCATCCTTCAGAACGCGGGCAATATTGCGAGTCATTTTAGTGGATGGAACTTCAGTTGTTTGGTGACGAGCCAGATTCGCATTCCGAATCCGTGTCAGCATATCTGCAATCGTATCGTTAACCGCCATAGTGTTCCCTTGATAAATCTGCCTTAGCTATCCCGGAAGGGCATACCAAACTCCTTCAACAAGGCTCGACCTTCCTCGTCGGTGTTTGCTGTGGTGATGATTGAAATATCCATACCCCGGATCTGATCAATGCTGTCGTACTCGATTTCTGGAAAGATCAACTGCTCTCGGATGCCAATGGTGTAGTTACCCCGACCGTCAAAGCTTTTGGGATTGACACCCCGAAAGTCACGAATCCGAGGCAATGCCAGGTTGATAAGGCGATCCAGGAAGGCATACATGCGTTCGCTGCGCAGTGTCACCATAATTCCCACGGGCATGCCCTGACGGATTTTGAAACCCGCGATCGCCTTCTTAGCTCGGGTAACTACTGGCTTTTGTCCAGTAATCAACGCAATCTCAGCCAGAGATGCTTCCAGGGCTTTTGCGTTTTGGGAGGCTTCCCCTAGTCCTCGGTTGACCGTCACCTTCACTAGCTTGGGAACCTGATGGATATTGGTATATCCAAACTGCTCCTTCAGCTTCGGGACGATTTTCTCTTGATACGTGTCTTTGAGTCGTTGTGCCATATCTTTCCCTCAGTGCTCCCTGGGCTTGGTCAGGGAAAATATACTAATCAATCACTTCGCCTGTCTTCTTTAGCATCCGTACCTTACGGCCATCGGCGTTGAAGGTATAACAAATCCGACTGGCAACCTTTTGCTTTTCGGAGTACAGCATCACATTCGAGCTGTGAATCGGAGCTTCACGGGTGACGATCTGTCCAGATTCCCCTTCTTGCTGGGGCTTAACATGCTTGGTCTGGATGTTGACTCCCTTAACGATGACGCGACTTTCCTTGGGGAAGGTTTTCAGGATTACCCCAACCTTGCCTTTGTCCTTACCAGTAATTACCTGCACCGTATCGCCCGTTTTAACGTGCATTTTGTAACGAGTCACGGTTTGAGTCTTCGCCATCACAGTACCTCCGGAGCAAGCGAAACAATTTTGGTAAATTCTTTGTCACGCAGTTCCCGCGCAACGGGGCCAAAGACACGAGTGCCACGAGGATTCTTATCCTTGTTGATGATCACGGCTGCATTGTCGTCAAACCTGATACTCATGCCACTTTCCCGGCGGAGGGTTTTGCGAGTACGAACTACAACAGCCATCACCACATCGGATTTCTTCACAGCCATGTTGGGAATCGCGTCTTTCACAACGGCCACAATGATGTCTCCAATCCCAGCATAGCGACGATTACCGCCACCCAGCACACGGATACACATCAGCTTGCGAGCGCCGCTGTTGTCTGCCACGTTTAGGTAGGTTTGTGCTTGAATCATGTGTCACCTGCCCTTACGCTTCTGCGGAGGTATAAATATCAACCACAGCCCATCGCTTAGTGCGACTGAGGGGGCGGGTTTCCTGAATCCGGACGCGATCGCCTACCTTGCACTTGTTCTCTTCATCATGGGCTTTGTAGCGCTTGGTCTGGACTACAATTTTTCCGTATTTGGGGTGGGCAGAGCGGTTTTCTACCGCCACGACCACCGTTTTGTCCATCTTGTCGCTGACTACTAGGCCAACTCTTTCTTTTACCGCCATCTCACCTACTCCACGCAAAACCCGTTGCAAAACCAAAATTTAGAAAAACAGCTATTCATCTCCAGATGCAGCCTTTTGCAGTTGCCGCTCTCGCTCAACGGTCATCAGTTGTGCCAGACGGTGACGGTAGTGCTTGAACTGATGGGGCTTTTCCAGCCGACGGGTGCCCTTTTGGAAGCGCAGTTCAAACAGTTGCTTTTTGGTTTCGACAATCTGCTCTTCCAGTTCCTGATCGCTCAGGTCGCGAACCTCATCAATTTTAGGTAGTGCCATAATCAGGACTCCTCCGTTGCACGTGTGATGAACTTCGTTTTGATCGGTAGCTTGTACTGAGCCAGTCGCATCGCTTCCTTCGCCGTTTCTTCAGGAACTCCGGCAATTTCAAACAGGATTCGACCGGGTTTGACCACAGCTACCCAAAATTCAGGTGCTCCCTTACCAGAACCCATCCGGGTTTCCGCAGGACGCATGGTGACCGGCTTATCAGGGAAGATGCGAATCCAGATTTTGCCACCCCGACGAATGTAGCGGGTCATGGCTCGACGGCTAGCTTCGATCTGTCGGGCGGTGATCCAGGAAGGCTCCATAGCCTGTAAGCCGTACTCACCGAAATCCAGGGAATTTCCGCGAGTTGCCAGACCTTTCATCCGTCCGCGTTGCTGCTTTCTAAATTTTGTTCTTCTTGGGCTTAACATAATGCTGATACCTCAAAAGCGGGCGGGTTAGGTTTTAGGTTCCAGGTGTTAAGTATTTAGGAAGTTTACCTAACATCTAATTCCTAATCTCTACATCCTTCATCCTTCATTCGAACGGTCTTCAAACTGTTGGCGGCGACGCTGCTGGCGACGACGGGGTTGAGTCGGACTGACCGCAGGCTGCTCTTCCTGGCCAGGAATCCGTTCGCCTTTAAACACCCAAACCTTGATGCCCAACGTACCGTAGATGGTACTGGCGGTGCAGTAGGCGTAGTCAATGTCAGCCCGCAGAGTATGAAGTGGTACGCGACCTTCCCGAGTCCACTCCGGGCGAGCAATTTCAGCCCCGTTCAGGCGACCGCTCACCTGGATCTTGATGCCCTCAATCCCAGCTTTTTGCGCCCGTTGAATCGCTTGACGGACAACCCGACGGAAAGATACCCGACGTTCCAGTTGTTGAGCGATGTACTCACCAATCAGTGCCGCATCGGCATCCACACGAGCCACTTCCACCACGTTGATGCGAATCTGGCGATCGCCCCCACCCAGAACTTTTTGCAGACCGCTCCGCAGTTCTTCAATCCCCTGACCACCCCGGCCAACCACTACACCAGGTCGAGCGGTATGCACTTCCAGGTCAATCTGGTCGGCCTTCCGTTCAATGCGGATTTGTGAGATGCCAGGACTTTCCAGACCTTTCAGCTTCAAAGGGTTCTTCTGAAAGAAATGGCGAATCTTATAGTCTTCCTGCAATAGTTCGGGATAGCGATCGGTGTCCGCAAACCAACGAGAGCGGTGATCCTGAATGATCCCTAAACGAAATCCGGTTGGATGAATCTTCTGTCCCACGAGTGCGTCCTCTGTACAAGCTCAATAACAGCGTCGAAAGTTCTGCAATCTAATCTTCTGTCTCGGTTGGAGCCACAGCGATCGTAATGTGGCACGTTGGCTTCCGAATCTGATAAGCCCGCCCTTGAGCACGGGGTCGGTAGCGCTTCAAAGATGGCCCCTGATCCGCATAAGCCGTACTCACCACCAGATCGGCTCGGTTGTAGCCCTGGTTATGTTCCGCATTCGCCGCTGCCGAGCGTAGAACTTTCAGCACAGGCTCACAGGCGCGGTAGGGCATGAATTCCAGAATTATCAGTGCTTCCCGATAGGAACGGCCCCGAATTTGATCGAGTACTCGACGCACCTTATGAGGAGACATCCGAATATAACGGGCGATCGCTTTTATTTCAGTTGCAGTATCAACAGCCATTTCTCTAATCCCTACCGACGAGCCTTCTTATCAGTTCCCGCATGTCCTCTAAAGGTACGGGTTGGTGCAAACTCTCCCAACTTATGTCCCACCATTTGTTCTGTGACATAAACGGGGACGTGTTGCTTGCCGTTGTGAACCGCGATCGTGTGACCAATCATTTGAGGCAGGATGGTGGATGCACGCGACCAAGTTTTGATCACCTGCTTATCGCCCTTAGCATTCAACGCTTCTACCTTTTTCAAAAGGTGATCTGCGACAAACGGTCCTTTTTTCAGTGAACGAGACATCTTTCTTTAATTCCCCCTTATCACCTATGACTCCCGACCGCCCCGACCGCGCTTACCTGATTTACGGCGACGGCGCACAATCAACGAATCACTTTGCTTCTTCTTTTTGCGAGTCTTGTATCCCAGAGCAGGTTTACCCCAGGGGGTGACAGGGCCAGGACGACCAATAGGCGCGCGTCCTTCCCCACCTCCATGCGGGTGATCTACCGGGTTCATCACACTTCCCCGGACTTCGGGACGACGGCCCAGATGACGCTTCCGTCCAGCCTTACCCAAACTGGTGTTGCGAATATCAGCATTTCCGACCTGTCCAATGGTTGCATAGCACTCCCGCCGGATCATCCGCACTTCACCAGAAGGCAACTTCAGCGTCACATAATTGCCTTCTTTTGCAGCCACCTGAGCACTAGCTCCAGCGGCTCGGACAATTTGTGCTCCCCGGCCAGCAGTGAGTTCCACATTATGAACCACCGTGCCCAAAGGGATGCTGCCGAGAGGCAGAGCATTTCCGACTTCGATTGGGGAATCAGGGCCAGAAATAACGGTTGAGCCTACCTCCAAACCTGCTGGATGAATGATGTAGCGTTTCTCACCATCCTGGTAGTATAGGAGGGCAATCCGAGCATTCCGGTTGGGATCGTACTCGATCGCCGCCACCTTCGCAGGAACATTCAGTTTGTCCCGGCGGAAATCGATCACCCGGTAAAGACGCTTGTGTCCACCACCCCGATGACGACAGGTGATTACACCGCGATTGTTTCGACCTTTAGCACGATGCTTCGATTTGGTCAGGGATTTTTCTGGCTCGCTGCGTGTGATCTCAGAGAAGTCCGAGATGCTGCGTTCGCGAGTACCAGGGGTATAAGGACGATAAATACGGATGCCCATAGCGTTCTAATTCTCTCGAATACCTTACCAGCAGAAGCAGAAGCCTAGACTTCTGGGAATAGCGTGATTGAGTCTCCGGGTGCCAGAGTCACGATCGCCCGCTTGTAAAGGGCACGGTGCCCCATAAACTTGCCCACCCGACGCTTTTTGCGAGGAGGATTAATCGTACTCACTCCCATCACCTTGACGTCAAACAACGTTTCGATCGCCGCCTTAATTTCAGGTTTGGTGGCTTTGGGAGCAACCTCAAAGGTATACTGGTTTTTCTCCAGTAACAGGGTGGCCTTTTCAGTAATGATGGGACGGCGCACCAAATCAATCAAATCACGAGGATTGAAATCAGCCACCGTATACCTCCTGAATCTTTGTCAACGCAGATGTTGTAGCCACGATTTGATCCGCTGCTAGCAGGTCGAACACATTCAAGTTGTTAGCAGAAATCAACCGCAGGTTAGCAATATTACGAGCAGACAGGTAAACCATTTCATTCCGCTCTCCCAGGATCAGCAGCACCTTCGACCCAGGTTCCACGCCCCAGCCTTTTAGCGCATTCGCCAGATCTTTGGTTTTTGGACGAGGCAACTTTTCGGCAAAGTCCTGAACCACAATCAAATCTTCTACTCGACTCTGAAAAGCAGTCCGTAACGCTAGCCGCCGCTCCTTCCGGTTCATCTTGATGGAATAATCTCTTGGCTTCGGCCCAAAGATCACACCACCACCTCGCCATAGGGGAGAACGGTTTGAACCCGCCCGCGCCCGACCAGTTCCCTTCTGCCGCCAGGGCTTACGACCACCGCCACTGACTTCAGCCCGAGTTTTCGTGGAAACAGTTCCCTGACGAGCATTCGCCATCTGACGAACCAGAGCACGGTGAACAATATGAGCCGCACTGGCTTCCTTCGCTACCTGCAAGTCCAGGGAGGCACTTCCAACCTCTTTCCCGTCCCAATCTTTTACTGCACAATCAACCATAACTTGCTAACCTTGCTCGACTCTCAAAGGCCTTCCGCTTTTATCTCCAGGGTGATCTGTCGATGAATTCCCCTGGATTCATTCGCTATTTGCTGCGTCCAACCACCTTGGCTGGAACCACATTCACCAGCGCACCGGGCTTTCCAGGAACGGCTCCCTTAATCAAGAGCAGATTCCGTTCAGGATCCACCCGCACCACGGTCAGCTTACGAATCGTGACGCGAGTATTGCCCAATTGACCCGCCATCCGCTTACCGGGATAGACCCGACCAGGAGTGGTACCCGCCCCCGTAGAACCAGGCAAGCGGTGGTTTTTAGAACCGTGAGCCATCGGGCCACGCTTGAAGTTATGGCGTTTCTGATAGCCAGCAAAACCGCGACCAATGCTGGTGCCAATGACATCAACGGTTTGTCCGGCAGAAAACTGCTCAACCGTAATCTGCTGACCCAGTTCATATTGGCTGGCATCTTCCAGCCGATATTCATGTAGATGGCGTAAAGGTGCACTGTTAGACTTAGCCAGATGACCCAGTTCGGGCTTGGTGAGAGCCTTTTCAGCGACTTCCTTAAAGCCAACCTGAATGGCAGAGTAGCCATCCGTTTCAACGGTTTTAATTTGCGTTACCGGACAGGGGCCTGCCTGAACGACAGTCACCGGAACAGCTTTACCCGTCTCATCAAACACTTGGGTCATGCCAAGTTTAGTGCCGAGAATACCCACAGACACGGCGATTGGTCTCCCTTTCGTACACACCTTTTTCGGCAGTCTGAAGCCAGTAGCGACTATTCAACCGCCTAATCCTCTCGATTATTTCCAATCAAGACGTACAAGTTTGCGCGATCGCTCGCACTCTTCTTAACCCGGTTATTGAGCCTCTAGAAGTTTCAGATGGACTGCTTCTAGAAGCAGGGCTAAACGTAACCGCTTCAAATGCCAGATAAGGACTTGAGCAGCAAGCTACCCAGTATCCCGGTCGCAGGCGTGGCTGAACCCGAATCAAATTCAAGCCAGTTCTTTGTAAAGAAAGCAACCAGCGACAACCTTTTAGGCAACAGCTTCCTACTATAGCGGAAACGAATGAAGAATGTCTAGTAGGTAGGGGAAAGTTTTTGGGAAAAGGCGGGGGAAGGCTAAATAAGCCTTGTCCAAGTCCAGAACCGTAGTTTCTTTGATCGGAAAACGACCGTTCTCTGGCTGGACTTGGTTTAGGTGGGCCAGGAAGTAGCCCCAGACACAATGGGCGAGTTTCTTGCCGTGACATCCAACTGTCAACATCGAGAGCATGGTTGCTACCATCATTCGGCCATTCCATGTGCCCCATGGACAAATCTTGGCGGCACCCGAAAATAAATTATGTCAGTCAAAATCTGCTATTATGAGCAGCAAAGTCCTCAGAAGCGTTAGTCTTGCAGGGGTAAAAAAGCTTGGGCGATTAGCACAGGGGTAGCGCACTTCCTTCACACGGAAGGGGTCACTGGTTCAAATCCAGTATCGCCCATATGTCGAATTGTTTTCGAATAACCCGCTTTTTGTCGTTGTTGGCGAATTTATATTGTCTTTATCAAAGTGTTGCAATTGAGAAAGCCGCAGACTTTTTTGCGTTGTTATTGTCGTCCTGAAAATTTGGCACAGGTAATAGCAAGCTTTTAAGTTTGCTGCTACCCATGCCTGCCCTTCAGTTTTACACCACAACGGTAGAGCGACTAACTTTAGCCAGAGCCTCGACCAGACTACGAACGACAGCGATCATTTCAACTTCGCTGCTGAGTTTGTTAATGGCGGAACCGACGCCGATACCGGATGCCCCTGCCGCGATCGCCATTGGTGCCGTCACATTCGACAATCCAGAGGCACACAAGACAGGGACATTCACAGCACGGGAGATTTCATAGGCCGCAGCCAGAGTGGGAGCCGCTTTTTCAATCAGGCCCAGAGTTCCAGCATGGGTGGGAGTGCTGCTGGTACCGCCTTCGGTTTGGATGATATCGGCTCCGGCTTTCACCAGTTCTTCAGCCAAGTGCACCTGCTGATCCAGTTCCAGGATGTGGGGAACGGTGACGGACAGGGTGATGTCAGGGAGCAAACGGCGGGTTTCCTGAGTCAGGGTCAGGACTTCGGGAGCTTCAAATCGACGACCTTGAGCGTAGAAGCTATCGAAGTTACCGATTTCGATCAGGTCAGCACCTGCGGCCACACAGGTAACAAAGAGTTCGGGTTCGACAGCAGAAACGCAAACGGGTAAGTGAATCAACTGCTTCACCAGGCGCACCAGATCAGGATCGGCGGCAATATCGACAAAGGTGGCCCCACCCTGGGCAGCGGCTTTGACGACAGCGGACACCCGATCGCGAGCGAAATTATTCAATCCACTAATGACTTTCAGTGCTCGTCCCCGTTGCAGGGCGGTTTGTAGCGTTGGAAGCATGGTCATACTGTTTCTCGTTGAAAATCGTTTAGCCCATTGTTGCACTCCATGGCAAGAGATTCCAGAGGAGTCAATCCTCCAACGCTTCGATTCGCTTCTGGAGTTGCTTCAGGGTCTGGTACATCTCTGGCAGGCGGCTGTAGATAGCGGAGGACTTGAGATAAATTTTGTGATCCACACAGGGATAACCGGATACCACCTGTCCCGGTTCCACAGTGCCGTGAACGCCAGTTTTGGAAGAGGCGATCGCTCCATCCCCAATCCTGGCATTGTTGGCCACGCCCACCTGTCCGGCCAGAATTGCCCGATTGCCGACTTCCACGCCGCCAGCCAGCCCCACCTGGGCAGCAAAGGCACAGCCAAAACCGATCTGACAGCCGTGTCCAATATGCACCAGGTTATCCAGCTTGGTTTGGCGGCCAATCCGGGTGTTACCGACAGCGGGACGATCGACGGTCGAATTGCAACCGACTTCCACACCATCCTCTAACACCACATAGCCGGATTGCTGCATCTTGTACCAGCCCTCCACCGTCGGGACAAAGCCAAATCCTTCGGCTCCGATCACGGCACCGGAATGGATGACACAATCCGCCCCAATGCGAGTGCGTTCGTGAATGGTACAGTTGGCGTGGAGAATGGTGCGATCGCCAATCTCGACATCCGGGTAAATTACGACGTTGGGATGGATGCAAACCTGATTGCCAATGGTCGCATCGGCCTGGATCACGACATGGGGGCCAATATAGACCGCGTCCCCGATCTTTGCCGTGGGATGAATGATGGCCGTGGGATGAATTTCCGGGGCAGGCTGGAAGGGTTGGTAGAACATTGCCAGCGTCTGGGCAAACATTAACTTGGGGTCTGCTGCTTCCACCCAGGCAATGTCTCGTTCCAGAGCCGCCTGCTGCAATACCTTCCCTTTTGGCAGAATCAATGCTTTCGCTGCTGTGGTTTGCACTTGAGCCGCAAACTTTGCACCCTCAACAAAACTCAGTTGGTCAGCCTGAGCTGTATCAATCGCATTTACCCCGGCCACCTCTGGATCCAGGTCAGGGCGATCGCTGAGACTGGTATGGGCAGAGGAAACACCGAGCTGTTGGATAACTTCGCTAAATTTCATGGACTCCAGGGACAGTTTGCCAGAGGGTTTGTAGATTACCGACCCTTACTGTATCAAACTAAGAAACGCTACACACTCGACGTGGGAGCTTTGGGGGAAGAAGTCGGCAGGTTGTACGCGGTGCAGATGGTATTGGCCGGACTCACACAGAATTTTTAAGTCACGGGCAAGGGTGGCGGGATTACAACTCATGTAAACTATGCGATCGACCTGCATCTCCAGTAAGGCCTGCAGCACAGCAGGATCACAGCCTTTGCGGGGTGGATCGAGAATCATCACATCCGGTTTTATATCCAGCGCTGGTAAGGCTTGCTCAACAGCTTCCACCTGAAAGCTGACATTTTCAATCTGATTTAAAGCTGCATTCAGTTGAGCCTGTTCTACCGCTTCTGGCTGCACTTCCAGGCCGATCACCTGCTTCACCTGTTGGGCTAAGGGCAGTGTCAGAGTACCAATGCCGCAATAAGCATCCACCAGCACTTCTTGGCCTTGCAACTGCAATTCTTCTATCACCGCCTGGAGTAGCGCTTCGGTGGTTTCTGTATTGACCTGGAAAAAGGTATCAGGCCGAATTTGAAACGTGAGTCCGGCAAAGGTTTCGTGCAAGAAGGGTTGTCCGGCAATACAGAGAGTTTCAGAGCCAAAGATGGCATTGGTACGATCGCCGTTAATATTCAGACAAACTCCAACCAATCCCGGATAGCGTTCCAGCCAGGTTTGCGCCTGTTCCTCAATGCCAGCCAGGTTGCGATCCTTGACCACCAGCGTCAGCAGTATTTCTCCCGTGCGGCGACCAATTCGCAAGCCCAGATGGCGCACTTTGCCCCGGTGGTGAGCTTCGTCGTAAATCCCCCAGCCCCGTTGCTGAATGTCTTGTTTGACTTCGGCCAGCAGCGGATTCAAACGTTCATCCTGAATTGGGCACTGGTTCAAATTAATCAGTTGGTGGCTGCCTTTCTGGTAATAGCCCGCCTGCACCTGTCCGGTTTGCGATCGCACTACAGGATAGGTCGCTTTATTGCGATAGGCCAGGGGTGAGACAGAAGCCAGCACTGGCTCGACAGGGGGATTGGGAAACTTGCCAATCCGCTCCAGAGCCTGAACCACGAGATTGTGTTTTACCTCCAGTTGATACTCATAGCTTACCTGCTGCCACTGACAGCCACCGCATTTATCCGCCACAATGCAGCGAGGCCGAATCCGATGGGGGGATGGCTCCAGCAGTTCCTGCAATTTGCCAAAACCATAGGTTGGTTTCACCCGCACCAGACGGACGAGAGCGCGATCGCCCGGAACCGTATTGGGGACAAAGACAACTCGCTGGTCATAGCGGCCCACTCCGTCGCCACTGTCGCTCAAGTCAGAAATTTCCAGGGTGATCAGTTCGCCCTGTTGCCAAGGAGTGCGGTCTTTAAGGGCGGGTTGGTCTACAAAGGTCATGATCGTTTGCAAGAAGGAGAATGTGGAAAACTATTGGGAAACACCGACTTTTCTAACCCAGTGCAGGGAGAGATATCGCAGTATGGATGAAGACTGTTATGAATTACCGGTTCATTCGCTTAATTTGACTGACTCTCTCACCCATATATGCTGCATCCAAATTCATGAAGGGAATCCGTAAACAACTACTGATTGCATCGGCAACCACCCTGGCGGTTTTATCGGCGGGAGGATACTGGTATGTGTTCATTGCAGGTGCCCCCCAACTTGATCCAATACCGGCAGAAACCAACACCGGCCTGAGCTTTCGGGTGGAAACATTTATGAGTCAGGCCATGGGAACCGAACGGAGCTATGGTATTGTACTGCCTCCTGGCTATGCTCAAAATCCTGCCAAGCACTACCCGGTGATCGTTTTGCTGCATGGGGGACATGGCGGTGCCCGCGATTTTCAGGATAAAGCCGCCTTAACCTCCGTCCTGCACGATTTGTACAAGAGCGATCGCCTGCCTCCTTCCATTGTAGTGACCCCCGATGGTAACGATAGTCGAGGCAGCAGTCCCTTCTGGGATCCAGATTATTACGATGGCCCCAATGGGAAGATTGCCACCCTGATTGGTTCGGAACTGGTGCAGGTGATCAAATCCCGCTATCGCACCTTGCATGAACCGCAGTTCTGGGCGATCGGTGGCAATTCCTCCGGCGGTTGGGGAGCGTTCAATATTGGGCTACGCTATCCCCAGCAATTTCATATCCTCTTCAGTCATACAGGCTATTTTGTGGACAACAGTGGCCCTGAGAATAGTCCCCAGATGTTTGCCCACCAAATTCCAGCGGCCCAACGAAGTCAATTGCGAGCTTACTTGGATGCGGGGGATGAAGATGCTAAATACTTACAGGCCACTAAAAAATTCCATCAAACCTTGAGCCAGCTTGGTATTGCCAATGACTTTCGGATTTATCCAGGAGGGCACGGCATTGTCGGCCAGAATGTGGGATGGAATTACTGGCACAAACACCTGTACGACTCTTTAACCTATGTGGGGAAACAATTTAAGGTGTCTCTGCAGCAGTCCCCCACCGATCGCCGCCTACCTACACAGAAGCCATCCCAGCCGATGCAACAAAGTCACAACCAGCTACAACAGGGGTAGAGGAGGATAGATGGATGGGAATTTTAGATAGGTTGAAACCTAAAAGACGCAGGAAAACCCAGACCTCTCCTGCTCAACTGTCTCGGAGAATCCGGATTGGGCTATGGGCAGCCGCTTTTTTAACCGGGTTGATTGGCTTGGTGAATGTGCTGTCAGCGGTCACTCCCAGTTTGCCAGAGCGACGAGACTGGTTGGAGTTATTCGTGCCCTTTGAGGTGCGGGCCAGCGGACGGGTGTTTGCCGCGATCGCTGGATTTATGTTGCTGGTGCTGGCCGCAAACCTGTTGCGCCGCAAGCGAGTCGCCTGGATTCTGGTCGTTGGGCTACTGGTGTTGTCAATCATCAGCCACTTGATTAAAGGGTTCGACTATGAAGAATGTATTCTGGCCGGAGCGCTACTGATTCAACTCCTGATTATGCGTCCCGTGTTTACGGCCCAGTCCGATCGTCCCTCGATCGCTCAAGGAATTCGGGTATTGATTGGATCTGTGTTATTTACCCTGGCCTACGGGACGGCAGGGTTTTATATTCTGGACGGGCGGTTTAAGGTTGATGACAAGCTTGTGAACTTTAGCCTGAGAGAGTCTATCCTGCAAACCCTGGCTATGTTCTTTACCGAGGATAATGCCGGGTTGGAGCCAGTGGGCCGCTTTGCGGAATTTTTTGCCAATTCAATCTACATTGTGGGAGCGGTTACCCTGACTTTTTCGCTGATCTTGCTGTTACGTCCAGTGCTGTTACGGGGCAGTCCAGCCACGATCGCCGAACGTCAACGAGCCAGAGAAATCATTGAGCAGTACGGCCAGTCCTCGTTGGCACAATTATCTTTACTCAGCGATAAAGTGTACTATTTCAGTCCATCGGGGAAGAGTGTCGTAGCTTATGTGGCCAAAGGACGGGCCGCGATCGCTCTGGGAGATCCAATTGGCCCCATCGAAGATCGAGCAGAGGCGATTATGGGATTTCAGCACTTTTGCGATCGCAATGACTGGTTCCCTACCTTCTACGAAGCGGTTCCTGACCAGCTATCCCTTTACGAATCCCTGGGCTATCGCTACGTGCAGATTGGGGAAGAGGCGATCATCGACCTGAAAACATTCAACTTAAAAGGCAAAGCCAATCAAAACCTGAGAACTGCAATTAACCGTTTAACCAAAACGGGACACAGTTTCAAAGTCTTTGAACCCCCTATTAGCGATGATTTGATTGCTCAACTGAAACCTGTCAGTGATGAGTGGCTACAAGCCAAAAATGGATCTGAAAAACAGTTTTCGATTGGTTGGTTTCACCGAGAATACTTGCAGGGATGTCATATTGCAGTGGTGTATAACGCTCACGGCACGATCGTCGCCTTTTCCAGCCTGCTCTCTGGCTACAACAAAAGAGAAGTCACGGTTGATTTGATGCGCCATCGCAAAACCGTAGAAAACGGCACGATGGAGTATTTGTTCGCCTCCATGATGCAGCACTTTCAAAAATTAGAATATGACAGCTTTAATCTCAGCCTTTCTCCATTAGCGGGAGTTGGTTCTAGCCCCGATGCTCAGCGAGTTGAAAAAGGCTTGAATTACTTCTTTGAAAATCTGAATAAGTTCTACAATTTCAAAGGATTGCATCAATTCAAAGAAAAATTTCAGCCCCGCTGGGAACCCCGCTACTTAGTCTTTCAAAGCCGAGCTATGTTGCCGGACATCGCCGTGGGACTGGTACGGGCTGACTCCGGCGATCGACTGTTGGACTACTTGAAACCAGGAACTTAGGAATTAGGAGTTAGGAATTACAAGAAGGAAAGATGGAACTCTTAGAGTCCAGCTAGAGAACGGTCGTTTTCCGATCAGAGAAACGAGCGTTCTGGACTTGGACAAGGTTTAAAACACCCTCTTAATTCCTGATGCCTAATTCAAAATTCATAATTTCATCAGTAGTGAACCGTGCCGTCTGGAAGGGTTGTTCCGCGCAAATCGGCTCCTTCTAAATTGGCTTTAATTAACACTGCACGATAGAGATTGGCTTGATTAAAATTGGCTCCATGTAAATTAGCGGCGTGCAAATTGGTATCCAGCAAATTGGCTTTAATTAATCCAGCCCAACTGAGATTGGCAGAATCGAGATCCGCTCCCCGCAGATTGGCATGGTCTAAATTGGCGACCTGCAAGTTGGCATGGCTTAAATTGGCGTAACTGACATCCGCTCGACTCAGATTCGCGACATGCAGATTGGCCCGCTTCAGATTGGCTCCTCGCAAATTGGCCTTCCGTAAGTAGGCACTATCCAGGTTAGCGTTCGAGAGGTCGGCTTCTGAGAGGTTGGCATAGCTGAGATCAGCACCGCTCAAATCAATCTGGATGCGGCTATTCTCAGCCCGCCAGCGGTTCCACTGCTCCACCCCTGATTCCAACAACCGTGCTAGGTGCTCCGCATTCGCCAAGGAGTCCTTCCTCCTGAAATCCTATTTCCCCTATTCTCCTCACTCGATCCACTTAACGGGAGCAACGTTAAAAAATAGAAACTTAAGTGAAGACGTTCCGCCAGAACATCTCTACGAGATGTCGCCTTTTGCCTTCTAGAAAATCTTTACAAAACCTTTCGTTCTCTCATCCAGCGGGCGCGGTACGCTCTTGGGGGACGGCAAAACTTGTCGGAAAACGATTTCATCCCTTTATCAGGGTCCCCAAGACTCGATAAACTATCAACTGATACCCTGAAATACCTCGATAACTATGAGCGTAGTTAGCCAAGTCATTCTTCAAGCCGACGATGAGCTTCGCTATCCCACCCATGGCGAACTCCAAGCTATGAAAGAGTTCTTTAGTACGGGCGAACAGCGGACTCGCATTGCCGAAACGCTGTCTGCAAATGAGAAAAAAATTGTTCAGGAAGCCAGCAAACAACTGTGGAGAAAGCGTCCTGATTTTATCGCTCCCGGTGGCAATGCCTATGGCGACAAGCAACGGGCCTTATGCCTGCGGGATTATGGCTGGTATTTGCGCCTGGTTACCTATGGAGTGTTAGCCGGAGACAAAGAGCCGATCGAATCCATCGGTGTGATTGGGGCTAGAGAAATGTATAACGCCCTGGGTGTTCCCATGCCGGGAATGGTAGAAGCGATTCGTTGCCTCAAGGAAGCCTCTATTAGCCTGCTGAGTGAGGAAGATGCCAATGAAGCCGCTCCCTACTTTGATTTCCTGATTCAGGGGATGTCCTGATGTAAGTCAGTGGATCCAATTCAGTTTCTGGTTCAGGATTGTCATTGGTCATTAGTCCTCTGTGATTGGCTATCTGCAGAGAACGAAGGACATTTTTATCCAATATTGTTGGCGGCTGTATAGCTGCAAAGTTCCCACAGTTAACGGGAATGGCTGGTATTCAAACACTGGCATTTCGGTTCGCTGTGGGAATTGTTATATCAACTCCCTTTGCTGCTCATGGCCCAGATTGACGAGATCCTCAATTTTTGGTTTACAGAACCGGACGGGACGGCGGGTAAGAACCGTAAGGTCTGGTTCACGAAAGATCCTGAGTTTGATGCGATCGTGCGCGATCGCTTCCTGGCCGATGATCAAGCAGCGGCAACCGGAGCACTGGATTCCTGGCAGGAGTCCGCAACTGGATGTCTGGCCCTGATTCTGCTACTAGATCAGTTTCCCCGCAATATGTTTCGTGGCCAACCAGAATCCTTTGCTACGGATGAAAAAGCTCTGGCGGTGGCGCAAGGGGCGATCGCTCAAGTATCCCTACGCCATCAAGCACATGGAAGTGATTCAGCGCTTCGGACGGTTGCCCCATCGCAATGTAATTTTAGGTCGAGAGAATATGTTAGAGGAAACAGAATTCTTGAAGCAACCGGGATCCTCTTTCTGAAGAGTTTTGGATTTTGGATTGGCGATTTTGGATTCTGAATAGTCCTTGGTTCTTGGTTCTTTGTGAACAGCCGCCGATCAATGGAACTCTTGCCTAGTGAGCAATAACCAATGACCAAGACAGGCTCTCCTCTCAAATCGGATTTGGGACAACAATGTATCCTGCTGCCCGATCGCCCAGAACCTGATTGCGCTCTACGCCCCAGTACCACCAGTGAGCCGCAACGTAGGCACAGATGATGCTGTCTAGCTGGTCCTCTACAGCTTTGACATCGGCTCCTCGTTGGGGAATGTCGGGGATTGGGATGGTTGCCCGACCCACATCTAGGGCAGGTTCCTGAATGGGCAGCCGTTCGTGAATATATTGGCGTAAGCGGGATAGTTCCGATCGCCGCTCTGCTAATACACCTTTCTTGTATTTCAAAATCCGTTCCAGGTTGAACAGGTGAACGATCGCGGGATGGGGAAAGACTTCAATTTGGAAGCGTTGGGATTGTTTGGGGACGATCGTGGGAGCGTGATCAAATCCTCGTGCTGCCAGACTCAAACCAAAAGCCACCGTGCGCTGGGCAAAGGGAGAATTTAAGTTGGCGGGATAACAGCCTGCATGGTATTTACCAAAGTGCTTATGAGCCAGACGATCGGGCGATCGCATCCCCGTTGCATTGGGAATTAGCGTCGGCGCATCCACAGCAATCCCTCCTGGTTCCCCGGCTGGCAACCAGCGATCGACCCAATTCAGCAGGTCTTCTGTCGCCTCCAACCGTTGTAAATCCAATAGCTCTAACTGATTTCCTTGCCATCCTAAACAGCACAACCCACTGGCTCCCGAAACCCACCCTAAATCAACGCCCAAAAACCTCATAGGTACCTGATCCCGGTTCAATTCAAACTCATTTCAGACAAGAGCCAGGATTAAGCATTGTACTGTAAAGCTTTGTATAGTGTCGGCTATTATTTATGTAAGCTGTAAAGCTTGTTATAATTTCGGTGATTACTTACGTAAATTTCCTAATCCTTTGGCAAGAGAGAGCGAGAATAAGTGCTGGGTTACGCTGGTGCCACAACTTAATTGTTCTTAAGAAGTTCTTAAAAAAATAAGATTTCCATGAACATCCTGGACTTTTTTGAACGGGCCTACATAATTAACCTACCGGAGCGCAGCGATCGGCGGCAGGCAATTACCCAAAACCTGAAAACGGTTAGAATGCCCCTAACACCAGGCAAGTTGGAAATTTTTCCTGCCATTCGACCGACTGAAGCAAACGGATTTCCTGGAATCGGGGCGCGGGGTTGTTTTATGAGCCATTTACAGATTCTGAAGATGGCTCGCCAGGAAGGACTGTCAAACGTCCTGATCATGGAGGATGATCTGCTGATCAAAAAGCAACTACAAGCCGATCAAAACAGCCTGATCGAGCAACTGCGACAGGCAGATTGGGGATTTGCGTATTTTGGCCATAACAAAAATATTCCATCCACTTCATCAACCGCGCAATTCTTACCCTTTTCCGAAGAGATTCTTACCGCTCACTTTTATGGAGTCAATGGAAAATTTTTCGATCGGCTAATTCATTTTCTCGAAATGTTGCAGCACCGTCCTCCCGGTCATCCGGAAGGCGGCCCGATGCATCTTGATGGAGCCTACAACGCCTTCCGTGCCCAAAATCCAGATATAGTAGCTCTAATAAGCATTCCTAACCTGGGAATTCAGCGCAGTTCTCGCAGTGACATCAGCCCTGCGTGGTTTGACGTTGTGCCCGTGGTTAGCCAACTGGTGAATTTAGCCAGAATAGCCCGATCGGCTGTAAAAGCTTATTAACACAACTAATTCGAGTATCCGGCGGTTAAACCGCGACTACATTCACCAAGTTTGCCAACGCAGACTCAATACAATCAAGATTTTCAGTAACCTGCGGCGGCAGGTTTTCCCCGTATAGCCACAACTTCAGTCGCCAGGGTGACAAAGAGACTTTTAAAGCATCTTCTTGGGGTGAAGCGTTAGGAGATACTGGCAGTTGCGATAGTGGTTAATGCTTATGAAGTGGCTCCAAAACATCTATCGTTATAGTCTGCCTGAGGTAGTTTTCTCGCTCCCATCAGGGCTTAAAATTCTGTAAAGACGTGAATCAGATTGAGATCCCTATGCCCATCAAACGCGGTGATTTTGTCCGAGCAGTGAGAGAGAAACTGGAGGGAAGCCTGGAAGCGCGAGCCAGTGATCCTCGCTTTCCACCTTACATTTTTGATAGTAAGGGTGAGGTCGTAGACTTGAGTGGAGATTATGCCCTAGTAAAATTTGGCATTACTCCCACTCCTAACATCTGGCTCAGGACAGAGCAACTGGAAGCATTTCAAGAATAGGCGCATTTCGAAAGATTACCAAAATCTGCATTTTGCCTTTCCCCCTGGTTTTCTGACCGATAATAAAGGCACCAGAAGTGGCTGTGCCCAACATTTTTAATCAGCCGTTACCGATGGTGCCTTTTTATGGTTTTACGTCCTTCTAAAATCGTTTGTGATACTGCTCAAGTGGCAGTGGTTGGTGCAGGAAATGTCGGAGCTACCCTGGCTCAGCGGCTAGCAGAAAAAAATATTGCGGATGTTGTGCTGCTGGATGTGGTAAAGGGGCGGCCTCAGGGGGTAGCTCTGGATTTGATGGAAGCGCGAGGAGTTGAACGGCACGATCGCATCATTAGAGGAACCAATGATTATGCCGATCTCGTGGGTTCAAATGTCGTTGTGATCACTGCCGGATTGCCTCGAAAACCAGGCATGAGCCGGGATGATTTGCTGCTCACCAACGGCAAAATCATTCTGGATGTGACCCAAAAGGTGATGGCTTATGCGCCGAATGCCATCCTGATTGTGGTTACGAACCCTCTGGATGTGATGACCTATGTCGCCTGGAAAGTCAGCGGTCTGCCTACCTATCAGGTCATGGGGATGGCCGGAGTACTTGATTCTGCCCGATTCCAGACCTTTATTGCCATGGAGTTAGGCGTATCCATTACAGATATTAATGCCACCGTGCTGGGCAGCCACGGGGATTTAATGGTGCCCCTGCCCCGCTACTCTACAGTCAATGGCATTCCCATCGATCGCTTTTTGAGTCCGGAGGCGATCGACCGAATTGTCACCCGTACTCGTAACGGTGGGGCCGAAATTGTTGAGCTGTTGCGAACTGGAGGAGCTTACTACGCCCCAGCTTCTGCCGTGTGTGTGATGGTAGAGTCGATTCTCTACAACCAACCACGCATTTTGCCGATCGCCGCCTATCTGCAAGGACAATATCAACTAGATGACATTTTCATTGGTGTTCCCTGTCGCCTGGGATGCAAGGGGGTAGAAAGCATTCTGGAACTGGATTTAACAGAACAGGAACTGGCTGATCTGCACACCTCTGCCAATTCTGTCCGTCAAAATACCGATCGCCTGAGAGTCCTGCTTGGTGAAATGGGCTTAAGCTTTTAGAGGCTGGTTGGGGTTCAGCCCCTACCCAGCCGGTTTATCCACCATCCACCATTCACCCCCATTCCCCATGTTCATCGACTACATCACCCTGATGCTCATCAACATGGTCGCAGGCCTGGTTCTGCTGGCCTATTTTGTCTATGCCGGACTCGATGACCCCAAGCCGTCTCGCTGGGTGCCGGGTTCTGGCATCACAGGTGCGATCGCTCTTGCAACTGGACTGCACATGATCTTTACCTGGCCTGTTCCCGGTAGTTTCAATATCGCATTTGGCGAAACCAGTGTTTTGTTTGGGATTTTGTTTGTCGGTACATCAATCAGCCTGGCGCAGGGCTGGGAATTATTCACCCTGGCGATTTATGCCTTCTTTACAGGTTGGACGGCGATCGTGATCGGTCTGCGTCTGATGAACTTGGGACTGACCAAACAACCCTTAATTACGGGGATCGGCTTTATCCTGACGGGATTGGGCGGCGTGTGTACCTTTCCCACCCTCTGGCCACTGCAGCGTAACCGCACCTGGCGCATTGTGGGTACCATTGTACTCCTGGTAGCTGCTCTGATTTGGGCACAGACAGGATATATGGCCTACTGGAGTCATTTAGAAGGCTTCCAGAACTGGGCACCAGGAGAAGGCAAGTAGGAATTGAAAATTCAAAATTAAGCGTTTCAATCCTGGCCTGAATGGGAGAAGGAGGGAAAGTGATGGGTCTGAAGCGATTCATTATTGAAATGGGCATGGGGATTGACCAGCATGGGCAAGAACCGACGATCGCGGCGGCACGGGCCGTGAGAAATGCGATCGCTCACAATGCGCTGCCAGGAATTTGGGAAGTGGCAGGGTTGGAGGATCCTAATGACATGATTGTGGAAGTGCAGGTAGCAGTGCCCTACCCGGAGCAGGTAAGAGAAGCAGAAGTGTTAGCCGTTCTGCCCTTTGGTCGCAAAAGCCTGAAAGTAGAAACCGGGGGGATGATTGTTCAGGGACGAGCGATCGCATCTTTGAATGACAAAAACGATGAAATGCTAATCGCGGTCGCTGCCGTCACTGTACTAGTGGAAAAACCAGCATAGAAATGGCATCAGGCAAAGAGGTTTATTGTCTAAGCCCGCAATGACGCAGCCAGATCTGGCTAATGGCTGGATTTGCATGTTGAACTTCCCATGAACTGCATTCAAATTCGTAATCGCCTTGGAGAAACCAGGTTGCTTATGATTTAGCAGAGGTTGCCGTGCTTTAAGGACAGCAACCCGGTTCCCTATCCTTAAAGCTGGAGGTTTAAATCCGTCACGGCTCCCAGACTGCTGCTGGAAACGAGGCTGGCGTATTTGGCTAGTACACCAGAGGTATAGCGAGGCTGTGGGGGTTGCCATGCGGCGCGACGACGTTCCAGTTCTTCCGGCGTAACGTTGAGTTGCAACAGGCGGGCGTGGGCATCGATGGTGATGGAGTCTCCTTCCTGAACCAGGGCAATCGTGCCACCGACATACGCTTCTGGAGCCACATGACCAACCACCATGCCGTAGGTACCGCCAGAGAAACGGCCATCGGTAATCAGGCCCACGGAATCTCCCAATCCCGCTCCGATAATGGCCGAAGTGGGAGCCAGCATTTCCCGCATTCCTGGCCCACCTTTTGGCCCTTCATACCGGATCACAATCACATCGCCCGGATTAATTTTGCCAGCCAGGATCGCGTCCAGACACTCCTCTTCCGACTCAAATACACGGGCAGGGCCAGTAATTTCCGGGTTTTTAACGCCTGTAATCTTGGCAACCGCCCCTTCTGAGGCGAGATTTCCTTTCAGGATTGCCAGGTGGCCACTGGTGTACATGGGATTGTTCCAGGAACGAATTACATCCTGGTCGGAACGGGGTTCATCTGGCACATCCTTCAACCGCTCCGCGATCGTCTCTCCGGTAATGGTGATGCAGTCGCCATGAATTAAGCCGTGATTTAGCAACATCTTCATCACCTGGGGAATGCCGCCTGCCTGATGCAAATCGGTAGCAACATACCTACCGGAAGGTTTGAGATCACACAGGACGGGCACCCGTTCCCGAATCGTCTCAAAGTCGTCCAGGGTAAGGGGCACTCCTGCTGAGTGAGCGATCGCCAGGAAGTGCAGGACAGCATTGGTAGAGCCACCGACTGCCATGATCACCGCGATCGCATTTTCGATCGACTTGCGAGTAATAATGTCGCGAGGCCGCAAGTTTTTCCGAATCGCTTCCACCAACACCTTTCCGGCCAGGGCGGTGTTCTCTGCCTTTTCGGGATCTTCAGCGGCCATTGTGGAGGAATACATCAAACTCATGCCCATGGCTTCAAACGCCGAGGACATGGTGTTGGCTGTATACATTCCACCACAGGATCCAGCTCCTGGACAGGCATTTCGTTCCACAGACATGAGGCGCACTTCATCAATCCGTCCGGCACTGTACTGACCCACAGCTTCAAAGGCACTGACGATCGTCAAATCTTCCCCTTCCAGATGCCCCGGTTTAATAGTTCCACCATAGACAAAAATGGCGGGAATATTCATGCGGGCCATTGCAATCATGGCTCCCGGCATATTTTTGTCACAGCCACCGATCGCCAGCACCCCATCCATACTTTGGGCATTGCAGGCTGTCTCGATCGAATCGGCAATCACATCCCGCGATACCAGGGAGTATTTCATCCCTTCCGTGCCCATGGAAATTCCATCGCTGACGGTAATCGTGCCAAAAATCTGGGGCATTCCGCCTGCTGCCCGTATCCCATCCTCAGCCTGAGCCGCCAGGGCAGCAATCCCCATATTGCAGGGTGTAATTGTGCTGTAAGCACTGGCAACTCCAATGATCGGTTTTGTGAAGTCCTCATCTCCAAACCCAACCGCCCGCAACATGGCACGGTTGGGCGATCGCTGCACACCCTGAGTAATAACCTGGCTTCTCCAATTCTCTGACATAGTTCTCTAGTCCATTCAATTTCTGCATTAAAGTCAGTCGTCCTGGTCGTTGGGAAGGCTCGGAGCAAGGACTGACTCCTGCCTAATTCTCGCAGAACTTTTGCAGGAACCGGATTTTTTCTGGAAAGTCTAAAGGGAAAGTGGAGATATACTAAGGAACCATTGCGCTCCTCAATGGCCACTGTAAAGAGAGGATGAGAATGTCACGTAGACACCCCAATTCAGCCAACTCCCCCCACTGTGCCCGTCGCATGCATTGGCGGAAGCCAACCAGTAAAGAACTAGATCTGCTACTTCTGGCGGGTTGCTCCTGTTTAATGACCGTGTTGTATCATCCCGTGGCCAGTGCTCTACAAACTCCCAGTAGCATGAACGGAGTGAGTACAGCCATTACCACTACCACTCAACATTCCTGCAACCCCATGAATGCCTTCCATCTGGTGCCCCTGCCTAAGCAAGACGAGATTCAGGAAGAAGAAAATTAGAGGCAGAAGATCACTGGACTATTCGTCCTCTGTCATTTTCCATGGGTTGGGCAAGGAGAAGCCGTGATCGATCGATCCAGCCAGCCGATCGCCTGTTGCAGTCTGGGCAAGGCTGCATCGGGTTGATCTTTCAGGAGCAGTACCAGTGCAGCGGCCACCTGCTCGCTGGCTCTGGCCTTGCGATTGGCCTTGAGCCGATGCCAGTCCTTATCTGTGATCGCTAATTTTTCCATCAACGCCTGCGCCAGTTCCTCGGTACTGGCCTGTCGCAGGGCTAGAAGATGGAACTTACCTGCATCTGGGGTAGAGGTGGGAGAAGAAACGTTCAGCATAGTAATGGGCAGTATCCTTAATGAGGTGCTGATATTTCTCAATGTACTATGTCTCCACCGAATACCAATGGACAACAGTCTGAAGAGTTGGAGTTTGAGCAATCGCTGGCTGAAGTTGAGCGATCGCTGCAGGCATTAAAAGACCGTCACGCTCAGATTCAGCACGACCAGCAGCGACAAACCGAACTGCAAGGGCGTCAGGAGCAGGTAAAGCGTCAACTCCGCCATGCGCCAACTCCTGCTTTGAAAACTGAATTACAGCAAATTCAAGACCAACTGGATGAATTAGAAGTAGCCCTAGAAAGCCGCCTGTTCTCCCTCAGCACCCTCAAAGAACCCTTCTGGCAAATCGTCCGCTTTGGGGGATTGGGTTTGATTCTGGGCTGGAGTCTCGCCTTTGCTGTTCTCCAAAGTCCGCAACCAAAACCGCAACCAACGGCTACGGTGCAATCGAGATAAGGATGAGTCCTTGGTCATTTGTCCCTTGAGCAATGACCGATGACATTTACTGGAACTTTTATTTTAGTGATCTTGTCCAACTTATTATCTTCACCTCTACAGGTTTCCGGAGATGGACTTATGGCTTACCTCACTCGATCGCGGGCAGGCGTTGTCCTGCTGATGGCTTTAGGTTTTGGTTCAACTGCAATCGCTCCCTTGATGCTCTCGGCCCCAGTAACAGCAATAGTGCCCTACTCGGTGGCTCAACTGTTTCCGTCTCAGCCCAATTATGCTAACAATGTCATGATTCCGGCGGGAACGCGGCTGCCGGTTCGTTACGATGCAGCGGAAAAAATTGTGGTGGCTCCAACCGAGACGGTGCCTCTGACTTTAACTTTGGCCAGAAACATTCGCTCGTCGAACGGTCAATTACTAATTCCGGCTGGCAGTCAAATTAACGGACAGTTGCGCCCTGTTGGCGATGGCTCACAATTTGTTGCTGATACGCTAATTTTGCGGAATGGTTCTCGTTTGAGATTGAATGCAGTTTCCGACGTGGTGACTCGTACTCAGGAAGTGCAACCTGGTGTAAATGGGGATGCGTTGATTAAGGGATCGGCGATCGGAGCAGGAGCTGCAACGATTTTATCCGGTGTGCTGGGCAGCCGTCGGATTACGATCGGCAAAATTCTGGCAGGTGCTGGAGCAGGTGCTCTGGGAGGACTAATTTTTGGTAGGAATAAAGCTGAAGTGATTGTAATTAAACCCAACTCTGATCTCACCCTAACCCTAAATTCTCCCCTGGCATTAAGCTATCAGTACTAAGAATCTTAGATTTAAGAATTCCTGATTCTCCCGTAGGACGTGTTAGCGCAGCGTAACACCTGATCTTTCAAGTTTGGCTGTATTACATAGTCGCTGCAATGATTACACATACTCAGTTAAGCTTTAATGCTTGATGCGTTACGGCTAACGCTTAACACAGCCTACAAGATTTCATATTTAGCCTATCAGTACTAGATCTCACACTTACATCAGGGTAAATGATCGGTATGATTTCTTACCCTGGAGGTACAGTAATCAGGAGATCACTGAATCATGGCTCAACAACAGCAAAATCAACAACAGCTTAATCAGAAGAAAGTTGCAATTCTGGTCGCTGATGGATTCGAATAAGTTGATAAACTGAACTGACTGGCTTTAAACAAGCTTTGGAAGCGGCCGGTGCTCAGACTCACATTGTCTCTCCCAATCAAGACATAATTCAGGGTTGGAATCTCTGCAGGGCTGCAAGTTACATCCTGGCCTTTTTTGCAAACCAATCTGAAAAATGCCAGAGCCAATTGGGTGGACCAGAAGGTTGTCTACTGTTCTCTAGTGATCATCCCAATCAAAAGCCCCTGAGAGTCTGTCCGTGTTTCGACCTCAGGGGCTTTTGTGTTTTGATATTCACTCCTCACACTTTTCATCATCGTCCTGGTTTCAGGGTTTGCCTATTCGCCTTGGGACAGATCTATAAGTGGCTGGTGGATTTTGGATTGAAGATTGGGAACCCGGTGTGGGTCGATCGCGGAGATGCTACAACTATGGAGTCGGTGTATTTTTCCGGTTGATAGAGTGAGATGAATAAACCACTGGATGAAGCGCGATCGCAGGAATTAGCCCAGCACGTTAAAAGCAAAACCAAGGCCACTTTTGACAATGCCTATCGAGGAGCCTTAGCGACTAAAACAGCAACGTATGTTCAGGGCTTTTTAGTGATTCCAGGGAGACGAAAACCTCTAGAACACGCCTGGTTGGAACTGGACGATTGCTTGATTGATCCCTCCCTGCCCTACTTAAATCGAGGCAGTCAGGATTTGTATTATTTCCCGGCACAGCGATTGAGCGTGAAACAACTAAAAGCTGCCGTCGAAGAAGCCAAGGAAGACTATCCCGAAGATCCTTCCTTACCCATTTATGGCACCGCACCCTATGCATACTACGGAGATCTGATGCTAGGTGGAGAAGAATATCAAGCGGCCTATCAAGCGGCTGAAGGGAAATGTCGGGAGTTGAAACAACAAGAAATCGCTGAAAACAATTGACACCCCGGAGTTACAGAAGAATATCTCAAAATCGGCCTCCCTTTCTGGCCATTTCATAATTGGCAGAAGAGCTCTGAATTACACTGCCGATGTAAATCCACAACTTCAACCAATTCTTCAAAGGAAGCCTGAAAGGGTGTTTTAAAAGTATCTGGCGGTTAAAACCGCGACTACACTCACCCAGTCTGCCGACGCAGACTCAATACAATCCAGGTTTTCAGTAACCTGCGTCGGCAGGTTTTCTCGGTATAGCCATGACTTCAGTCACCAGGGTGAAAAAGAGGCTGGCCCTTAAAAAAATCCTCTGAAGCAGGATCGTTGATAGAAGCGACAAGAGATAGGAACTCTTACATTTAGGCTCAATTGTCAGCAGCAGGTCTTTTCTAATTTGCAAGAAGGTTACAGTTTACAGTTCTTCATAAAGCATTAAAAGCCAAAGGTTTTACTCAAGTGCATAGAGCTTAGTCTATGCAAGGATTTCAGTAGTTTAAAGATTCCGTAAAGACACAGAGAGAGGCATTTCTCCAGCCAGGAAGTTTGTAGTTTTATGAAAAAGTCACCCGGATTGCTTAAAAACTTGATGAAGCTTCCAGGAATTGTACGGATTCGTTGTTCTCACGCAATCATCAGGAGCCTTCCATGAAATTCAGTCCGCTTTCTGTCGTCCTCGGTTTAACGACCGCAACCGTAGTTTCTACGGTGATCATGCCTGCGCCAGCAAAGGCTGCAACCTTTCAACTGGCCTCAGGAGTTACCAGTGTGTTTCTTGACTTGCCAACCCTGGAGAGTGTCGGGCTGACCTTAACGGGAACCAATGATACCGTTCCTCCGGTATCCAGCGCTTATCTGGTTGGGTTTCCCATTACTCCAGCTACGGATT